>NZ_VFWS01000560.1:0-1130 GCF_006443065.1 Mesorhizobium sp. B1-1-5
AAACGAGTTCCGATGAGAACGGCGGCAAAGGCTCTGCTGAGCCGGGTCGAATTCCCGGTGCTGCGGGCCGGCCTTGTCGTCGCCGCCGGCCTGTGGGGCTTCGTGGAGTTGATGGAGGTGGCACGGGCCACCACGCCGCACGCCTTCGACGCTGAAATCATGCTTGCCTTCCGCCAGGCCGGCCAACCCGGTATCCCGATCGGCCCGCCATGGATGGAAGGGGCGATGCGCGCCATCACCAGCCTCGGCAGCACCAGCGTGCTGGTGCTGATCACGGCGGCGACGATCATCTATCTGCTGTTGATCCGCAGGCCCGGGACCGCGCTTCTCATCTTCGTCGCCGTGGCGGGCGGCCAGATGCTGTCGAGCCTGCTGAAGCTCGGCGTCGACCGGCCGCGGCCCGAGCTCGTCTCGCATCTGGTCAACGAGACCTCGCTTTCCTTCCCGAGCGGCCACGCGATGCTTTCGGCGGTGACCTATCTCACATTGGGCTCGCTTGCGGCGCGCTTCCTGCAGGGCCGGACGACGAAGATCTATGTTCTGGCGCTCGCCGTGCTGACGACGGTGCTGGTCGGCATCAGCCGCATCTATCTCGGCGTCCACTGGCCGTCGGACGTGCTGGCCGGCTGGTGCGCGGGCTTTGCCTGGGCCATGCTGTGCTGGTTGGCGGCAAGGGTCCTGCAACGGCGCAGGGTGGTGCGTGACGACGTCTGACGACGCTCGACCGGGAAGCGGTCAGATCAGCCGGTTGATCAAGTGTCCGCAGCCCGTTAGCAGAAGGACCACCGATACCAGGCATGCAGATGTCGTCAATGTCTTGAAAATGCTCAACCACGTTATCCCCTGACCCAGATGGAACACCATAGCTCTCAATGCTCGGGAAGTATCCGAAAAATGCTCGATAGCGATGATGATCAAGGCTCAAGCGTGCATCCTGATGCTTGAAACATCATAATGATCGTATTATACATCATATCCGCAGACTCAGACGGGGATCCCGGCCGATGATCACTGCCGCGCAGATGCGCGCCGCGAGGGCGCTGGCCGGCATCGATCAGAAGACGCTCGCCGAGCGCGCCGGCGTTTCGCTTCCCACCATCCAGCGCATGGAAGCGAGCGACGGCGTGGTC
>NZ_VFWS01000561.1:0-1129 GCF_006443065.1 Mesorhizobium sp. B1-1-5
GACCGACATGGCCAGCTTTGCCGACCGGCTGGTCGACGAGCTGTCGGGCGGCGAGCGCCAGCGCGCCTGGCTCGCCATGCTGGTGGCGCAGGATGCCGGCGTCATGCTGCTCGATGAGCCTATCTCGGCGCTCGATATCGCCCATCAGGTCGAGGTGCTTGGGTTGGTCAGGGATCTCAGCCGCAAGCGCGACCTTTGCGTCGTCGTGGTGCTGCACGATCCCAACATGGCGGCGCGCTATTGCGACGAGCTGATTGCCCTGAAGGACGGCAGGCTGCTGACGCGCGGCACGCCCGGCGAAATCATGCAAGGCGATGTGCTCAAGGGCATTTTCGGGGTCGAGATGGGCGTGTTCGCGCACCCCGTCACAGGCCAGCCCGTCGGCTACGTCCAGTGACGCTTCAGCGCCACGGCGGGGGAGGCTGGCGGCTGTGAGAACGAGGAAGAAGACGATGTCGAGAACCGGTTTGGTCGCAGCGCTGTTTGCATCCGCCATGCTGGCGGCCGCCAGCGCGCCGGCGCAGGAGCAGCCGGCAAGCGGCACGCCCGCCACCATTACGGCGCCAGCACCATCGCCGGCCGCGCCCGCCGCTCCCGTGGGAGCCCCAGCGCCTGCACAGCCGCAAGCCGGGGCCGGTACGGCGGCCGAGCCCTCGCCGGCGCTGAGCTTGCCGCACGATCTGTCGCCATGGGGCATGTTCATGGCTGCCGACATCATCGTCAAGGCGGTGATGATCGGGCTGGCCTTCGCCTCGCTCGTCACCTGGACGATATGGCTGGCCAAGTCGCTGGAAGTGCTTGCCGGCAAGCTTGGCGCCCGTCGCGCCGCGCGGGCCATCGGCAATGCCGCGACGCTGAAGCAGGCGAGCCGCGCGCTCGGCCGCAACGGCGGCACCGGCGCCCTGCTGGTGCGGGCGGCGGAGGAAGAAGCGGCACTTTCGGCCGGCGCGCTCGACCATGCCGGCGGCGACGGGCTAAAGGAACGGGTTGCCTCGCGCCTGACACGCATCGAGGCGGCGGCGGCGCGACGCATGTCGCGCGGCACCGGCCTGCTGGCGACGATCGGCTCGACCGCGCCTTTCGTCGGTCTGTTCGGCACGGTATGGGGCATCATGAACGCCTTCATCGG
>NZ_VFWS01000562.1:0-1129 GCF_006443065.1 Mesorhizobium sp. B1-1-5
GGTATTCGTCGAACATGGCGACCGACTGGAGCGCCTGCTTGTCGCGCAGATGCTGGAGAAGCGGCATCTGCGCGACTTCTGCGCCCGATAACCGGCGGTAATTGAGCGGCACCTCGCGGCCGCCCAGGGATTTCAGGATGCGGAACGCCGCATCGATCTGCCAACCCCTATAAGGGCCTCCACGGTAGACGGGAAAGCAGAAGGTCATGGAGCGCGTGCGGTCGGGCGTGTCGCGGACGAATTGCGCCCGTGACTGCATCGCCGCCCGCGCCATCCGGCACGCGGTCAGGAAGCTCTGCGGCTGGCGCACGAATTCCCAGACGGATTTTCCGGGCGCGAGATAACGCAGACCGCAATGAAGGAGCCGCGAAGACCGTCCGCTGGCGCCGGCGGCGAAATCACTCTTGTCGACGAGCAGCACCGAATAGCCGGCAGCACTGAGGCAACGCGCTGTTTCGGCGCCGTTGATGCCGGCACCAACGATGGCGACGTCGAAGACTGATCCGGAAAGTTCATCGAGTGAAAGGCGCATGATATCCCTGCTTGTTTGCAACTATGGATCCGCTTGGCGCAGGCGCCAGCGCCGGGCCGATCGAACCAAGAGTTGGAAAAAATCGACCGGAGGACCGCGTCCACCGGTCTCAAAATGGAGTTCTTCCGTCTTTGGCCGCCGGCTCGACCAAGGCTGTCTGTCGACCGCCAACCGGCCTGGCGGCGCGCCTGTCGGGTTGAGACTACTGGCGGTCCATTTTCGTGTTGGCAGCCGCAAGCAGCTTTTCGTGTTCGGCGTCGAACCACGGATCCGCGACCACTTTCCATTTCTCGGCAAGTTCGATGAGCTTGCCGGAGGCATGCCAGCCATGGGTCATGCCGGTCATGAATTTTCCCCAGATGCCGTCGCGCTCCTCCAGCGGAACGCCTGCCGCCCAATAGCTGTGATATCGGGATTTCAGGGGCATTTCGTAACCATCCCAGCCTTCGGTTCTCAACGACTGCTGGATCGCCGTATCGTCCGACAGCCACGCTGCGCATTTGCCGCTGCGCTGGGCGTGTTTGGTTTCCGTATTGCCGGAAAAGGAAATGATCTTGGCGTCATAGTCCTGAGCGATCACGGTATTGTAGAAAAGGC
>NZ_VFWS01000563.1:0-1129 GCF_006443065.1 Mesorhizobium sp. B1-1-5
TGGAATGGCCACGATCGCCGCCCAGAAGGCGAGGAAAAGCGTGTTCCACAGCCGGCCCTTGATCGATGTCGCGATATCCTGTCCGCTCGACATGGCGGTCCCGAGATCGCCGGTCAAAACGCCGCCGAGCCAGCGGAAATACCTGATATAGGCCGGATCGTTGAGCCCAAGCTGCTCACGCAGATTGGCGAGCGATTCCGGTGTCGCCGACTGCCCTAGGATGGCTTGCGCGACGTCGCCGGGCAGGATCTGTGTGCCGGCGAAGATCAGGACCGAGACGGCCAACAAAAGGAGGATGCCCAGCGCGACGCGCTGGGCCACCAGTTTCACGATGGGTGAGGACATCTGGGCAAGGCCGGCTCAGGCTTCGAGCCAGCACTTTGCCAGGGCATAGCCATTCATCAACTCCTGGTGCGGATCGTCCACCCAGCCGCCCACCTTGGCGCCGGTGGCGTCGATGAACTGGTTGAACATCGGCAGGATCAGGCCGCCTTCGTCGCGCACCATGACGGCCATGTCGTGATACATCGCCTTGCGCTTGGCCTCGTCCAGCTCGGCGCGCGCCGCCAGTACCATCTTGTCGAAATCAGGGCGCTTGAACCGCGTGTCGTTCCAGTCGGCGGTCGAGAGGTAGGCGGTCGAGTCCATCTGGTCCTGGGTCGAGCGTCCGCCCCAATAGGAGGCGCAGAAGGGCTGCTTGTTCCAGACCTCGTTCCAGTAGCCGTCGCCCGGCTCGCGCTTGAGCTCGATCTGGATGCCGGCCTTGGCCGCGCTCTGCTGGAAAAGCTGGGACGCGTCGACGGCGCCGGGAAAGGCGACATCGGAGGTCCTGAGCAGCACCGCGCCGTCATGCCCCGACTTCTTGTAGTGGAACTTGGCCTTGTCCGGATCGTATGTGCGCTGCTCGATCTCGGTGAACAGCGGGTAGGCGGCATTGATCGGGAAATCATTGCCGAGCGAACCGTAACCGCTCAGCACCTTCTTCAGCATTTCTTCGCGGTCGATCGCCAGCTTCAGCGCCATCCTGAGGTCGTTGTTGTCGAACGGCGCCGTATTGCAGTGCATGATGAAGACGTAGTGGCCCGGTCCCGCATGGTTGCGGATGGTGACGCCCGGCACGCGTTTGATC
>NZ_VFWS01000564.1:0-1128 GCF_006443065.1 Mesorhizobium sp. B1-1-5
TTGGCGTCGGAGGCAACCCACAGGGTCCCTCCTGCCACCTGCGTGCCGCCGGCGTAGGTATTGTTGCCGGTGAGGACCAGCGTGCCGGCTCCGATCTTGAAGAGGCCACCGTTGCCGCTTATGTTGCCGCTCCAGGAGAGAGACTGGGACTGCGCCGCCACGTCGATACCGCCACCGTTGCTGGCCAAGGTGATATTGCGGCTGATCGACGTTGCCGCAGGTGTGTCCGTCATGGTCCCGACTGCACCACCGTTCAACATGATCCCGGTGGCTGCCGCGCCCAGGTTGCCGTCGTTGGCGAAGCGCAGCACGCCGCCGGTGACCGTCGTGCCGCCCGAGTAGGTGTTGGCCCCGCTAAGAATCAGGTCGCCGGGGCCGGACTTGACCAGCGCACCACTTTCACTGACTACACCACTCAGGGTGAGGGTTTCGCCGGCATCGACGAGAACGATGCCGCGAGCGCCGGTAAGCCAAACGGGGCGGGTGCTGGCAAAGGTCGCCGACGCACTCAGACCGCCACCACCGTCCAGGTTGAGATGGGTGCCTGCCGCGCCGAGCTTGGCATCGGACGCGATTCGCAGGACTCCTTCTTCCACCCGCGTGCCGGCCGCGTAGGTGTTGGTGCCCGTGAGCTCGAACTCGCCGTCGCCGCTCTTGATGAGGCGACCGCCACCGCTGATGCTGCCGCTCCAGATGAAGGGATGCAGCGCCACGTCGATGCCGCCGTTACCGGCGAGCACGATCTTGCGGTCGATCGACGTGGCCGCAGGAGTGTCCTTTGTGGTTCCGACCGCGCCGCCATTCAACGTGATTGCCGTACCCGCCGCGCCCAGGTTGACGTCATTCGTGAAGCGCAGGACACCGCCGGTCACGGTCGTGCCGCCGCCGTAGGTGTTGGCCGCTGAAAGGCTCAGGTCGCCGTCGCCGGACTTGGTCAACTGGCCGCTTCCGCCGATCACGCCGCTCCAGGTGAGTGGAGCCGATGCAACGGAGAAGCCGCCCTTGTCCGTGATCGTGACGGGGCGATTGCTGGTCGGCCCCGGATGGACCGTGGCCACGCTTCCGATCGTGCCGTTGTTCAGGTTGATGCCGATGCCCGCGGCTCCCAGGCTGGCGTCGGTGGTGAAC
>NZ_VFWS01000565.1:0-1127 GCF_006443065.1 Mesorhizobium sp. B1-1-5
CCCTCGACCGCCGGCATCACCGCCGGATCGAGGCCGTCGGCATCGATGGTGAGATAGTAGCGACCGCCGTCGGGAATTCGCTTCAGGAGCGCGGCGGTGCCGATGTCCTGCCATTCATTGGTGGTGATGATGTTGGCGCCATAGGCGCGGGCGGCCTCGACCTCCTCGGTGCGCGCGCTGCCTTGGCCGCGAACGCCGACCTGAAAAATATCCTTGATATGCGCCATTTCCGAGGCCCGCCGGATAGTGCTGGAATAGCCCTCCTTGACCCCGTTGACGTTGTCACGCCAGTCGAGATGGGCATCGAGCTGGACCAGCGTGATCGGACCCTCGCCGTCAAGCGCCCGGAAGATCGGGATCGGAATGCCGTGGTCGCCGCCGATTGTGATCGGCAGTGCGCCCGCGGCGCGGATCTTGCGGATCGCCGCTTCGGCTCTGCCATAGTGCCCGACATGATCGGCCGCCGCGCCGGGAACGTCGCCGACGTCTACCACCTTGATGTCCTTGCCGTCGAAGACTGGCCCACCAATGTCGAAATCATAGCGGTCGAGCGCCTGGCTGATCCGCTGCGAGGCGCGCCGCACCGCGGTCGGCGCATTGGTCTGGTCGTTGATCAACTCGTCGATCGTGTAGGGATCGCCATAGGGCATGCCGATGATGGCGACATCGGCCTTCAGCGTGTCGAGATCCTCGACCAGCGGAAAGTTCATGAATGTCTGGAAGACATCGCGCGGCGCGGTGGTGAGTTTGGACATGGGGTCTCCTCTGCGTTGAAGCTTTTTTGGATCAGGCGCCACGGCGGGCTGCGAGATGAGGCTGCAGCCTGTGCTCCAGGCTGCGCGAGATCGCTGCCACGAAGGCCGTCAGCCCCCAGTACAGCAATGCGATGGCGGTGAAGATCTCCACCGGCGAGAAGGTGCGGCCAATGATGTTCTGGGCCATGTAGGTGAGTTCCGGCACGGTGATCGCCGACAGGATCGCCGATTCCTTGATCAGCGTGATGGTGAGATTGGTGACCGCGGGCAGGATGTAGCCGAGCACCTGCGGCACCAGGATCTTGCGGAAGATGGTCAGGTAGCGCAGTCCCAGCGCGTAGCCGGCCTCGACCTGGCCGTACGAAATCGACT
>NZ_VFWS01000566.1:0-1127 GCF_006443065.1 Mesorhizobium sp. B1-1-5
GCACATGTCGGATCCAGGATCTCGGCGACGAGCTCCGGATTCACGGCCCCGCCGTTTCCGACGCGGCAGTGCGAGCGATGATCGAAAAAGCCGTGGCGGAGTGGGGCAGCGAGATCGAAGTTTTCGGCGACCGCACTTTCAAGGATGCCGCCTGGATCGAGGCCCAGCGCCAAGGCGTCACGGTTTACGATCAGGGGACGGGCGAGCTTTACCAGCCGTCCGAGGATGTCCGGAGGAGTTTCGAGGCCGACCGCAGCCGCGCCCGCTCCGAGGGCGACGAGCTCAATGCCATCAAGAATCACAAGGCCGTCGCGGCTCTCGTTTTGGAAGCCGCCGCCGGCGACAAGGCAGCGCTCACGAAACTGGAAACGAATGACATGGAACTGTCCGATTTCGTGACTCTGCACTTGGATGACGAGCAGCGCGGCAAGCTGGTCGGGCAGCCAGAGGCCGATGTCGTCGCCGCTCTCCCGGAATTCCGCCGTTTCGGAAAGTCCGCCCGCGAGCGTGAGAACGAGAAGCGCAAGGACGCGCCAGAGCGGGAGAACGTCTTTGACGTCGATCCCGAAGACCTCGCCGAAGGGCGCGACCACGACCACGCGCGGGTGCCAAGATGAACGTCGTCGCGCCCGGAGTGGACGACATGGCGAACGCGCTGCGGCGCTACGTCGTCGCTCGTGCGCACGGGCGATCGTATCCCGAATATGCCCGTTATAATTCCTTCATTGCCTGCTGGGTAGCGAGCGATGAACCGGAAGCCGCCGGCCGTTGCGAGGGTCGACGCTTTCGTCGGGTTCGTCGCCCCGGCCTGCCTTGGTGCCGCTGGCTTGGCGGCGAAACCACTATATCCGCCGATCACGCCCTACAGGCATTTTTCGAGCTTCAGGCGAGCGAAGCCCACGACTGGAATCGCCTCCTGAAAGAAGTCTCCCGCGACCGACGCCGAGCGCTGCGCGACTGGAAGCGCAGCGGCCGAGAAATCCTCGCCCTCCTTCGCATGCAGGAAACCCATGGTCCCGATGTCCAGATGTCAACGGGCCTCGCTGCGGAATTCAGGATGCCCGGTAAAGGGATGCGGAGCCTGAGAAAGGTGTAAGGCGTTGTCGGATACGGACAGGTGCACATCC
>NZ_VFWS01000567.1:0-1126 GCF_006443065.1 Mesorhizobium sp. B1-1-5
GCTTGCACCGCCATTCATCGTCGACGACGGCACGGTCGATATCATCGTCGACCGTTTGGGCGACGCCGTCGATGCCGCGATCGGCAGCATTGCGATCTAGCACACGAGACGCTCACCGACCGGGACTATAGTCCGATCGGCATCAGCCCCGACCTGGCCTCACAGGGCCGCGCCAGACCATCGGCGCGTGGCAGGTCAGGCGACTGCCGGCGCCTGCTTCCTCGCGCGAACCGGCGGCCAGTCGCACGGCGTGCGTGGCGATCTCCTCAATCGGCGGCGCAAAGGTCGTCAGCCGGTAGGAAGCCCAGTCAGCCTGCTCGATGTCGTCGAAGCCGGCGACGCAGAGATCGCGCGGGACGTCGACGCCGACCTCGTGGCGCGCCGCGTCCAGAAAACCGCAGGCGATCAGGTCGGTCACGCAGAATGCCGCATCCGGTCGCTGCCGGCCCGAAAGCAGGCGCCTTGCGCCTTCTGCCCCGGTCGCATAACCCGTGCGGCCCTCGCGCCACTGGATCACCTCCAGTCCTTCCTTGCGCGCTGCGGCAAGAAACGCCGTCTCGCGCGCCACCAGACTGGGCGTGCCGGCTGCCGACGTCACCAGGGCAGGCCTGGTGCAACCGGCACGAAGAAAGGCGTGAAGTGCCGCCTCGGCGGCGGCGGCGTTGTCCACGCCGATGTTATGCGGCCCGTCGAACCGGTCGTCGCGATTGATCAGGATCAGGCGCTGCCCGTTCTCGAGGCAGGTTCGGATCAGCTCCTGCGGCGGCGTGCCGGACAGCACGATCGTCGCATCGGCACGGTAGTTCAGCGTGTTGCGCAGCGCCTGGTCGACATGGTGGCTGGGGCCCGACGTGTTGAAAACCATGGCCACTTTGCCGGCATCCCTCAGATGCTGTGTCAGCGCCCGCAGGATACGGGCTTGGTAGGGCGTGTCGCCATCGGCGACGACAAGGCAGACGATGCCCGTCGATGCCCGCATCAGGCCGCGCGCCAGGTGGTTGACGTGATAGCCGAGCTGCTCTGCCGCCAGAAGCACCCGCTCGCTGGTTTATTCCGAAACGCTGGCGCCGGGCGTGAACGTGCGTGATACCGCCGAGCGCGAAACGCCGGCAAGCTCCGCGACCTG
>NZ_VFWS01000568.1:0-1125 GCF_006443065.1 Mesorhizobium sp. B1-1-5
ATCGTTTCAACGCATTGGTAACCGCCTCGTGCACAGATGCAGGAAGCTCAACAAGAGATGACGTCCGTGAAAGCAGCGCTTCTGTCCTTTGCCATGATGTCCGCCATCGTGATTTGCGGTCTCGGCATCTATGCGGCCGATGCCGCCAACAACCACAACGCCGTCGACGGCTACGGCGTCACCGCTTCGCTGCGCTGAATAGCCGGACCGTTCGCGTCGTTTCCGCGGCGCGCGCCACTCAAGCTTCCCTTATTGTCATTGTCAGAATGCGTTTGTCGGCGTCCTCGACAACGAGCGCGCTCAGCATGCCTGATTGCCAGGCGAGCGTATCGACATTGACGCGGTTGGCCATGACTTCCGCCTCGGGAACGGGCGTGTGGCCGTGCACCACGATCTTCGGGAAAAGGCCGGCGTGATCGTGGAAAACGTCGCGGATCCAGATCAGATCCTGCGGATTCTGGTTCTCCAGGGCAACGCCTGGCCTGATGCCGGCATGGCAGAAGAAGAAGTCGCCGAAGCTGATTGAGAAGGGTAGCGAGCGCAGGAAGTCGATATGGTGTTGCGGTACGGCTTCGAGCAGAGCCTGATGCCCCCGTCTCATCGTCTCCATCCTGCCGAACCAGCCGGCGTCGGCCGCGAGGGGCACACCGTAGGATAGCGCCGTCTGGACCCCGCCATAGCGCATGAAAAGCCCGTCCGGGTCAGGGGTATCGAGAAAATCGAGAAAGCCGAGATCGTGATTGCCGGCAAGCATCAGGTTTCGCGGATCGCGTTTGCGCGCCTCGATCAGGAAATCGACGACCTCCTTGGAGTCCGGCCCACGGTCGACATAGTCGCCGAGGTGGATGACGCGCCAGTCGCGAGCCGGCTTCCATTCGAGCTCGCTCTCGATCCGCTGATGCATGGCGGCCAGCAAATCGAGCCGGCCATGGACATCGCCGATTGCGTAGAGACGCATGCCGTCCGGTCCGCGCGCGTCCAGGAAATGAATGTCGGGTTCTGCCAACGTATCGCTGTCTCCGTGATCAGGCCGTCGCCGACCTGGCTAGCGCCGGATCTGGTCCTTGCCCATGTCGGTCACCAGACGTTTTCCGCACAGCGACAATGTGATGTCCATCTCCTTAC
>NZ_VFWS01000569.1:0-1124 GCF_006443065.1 Mesorhizobium sp. B1-1-5
GCTCTGTAAGGGACGCCACAATGACCGACATTGTCGATATTCGTAACCGCTACATCGAAGAACTTCGCCGGGTGCTGCCCGCGCTGCAGGCATGGTGGGACAAGATGGAAGCCGATGAAGGCGAAGTGGTCTGGAAGCGTTGGCCAACCGGCCTGGCCGGGCACCCGCGGGTGCTGGGGATCTTCCGCAAATATTATCTCCAGATTGACGACATGAATCGCGAACAATCAATGCCGGAAGAGGAGCCGGCTGAGAAATGGGGCATCGATAGCATGGGTGAGGAAATTGGGTTCGTGCGTCCCGCCGATGTCCTTCTTTTCGATCTCCCGTCATTCGAGCCTGATCTCACCGACGTCACGGAAGGCATCTGCTTTCTGCCGATCGCGCTCAACGAGAAAGACGAGGTGGTCTGATGGCTCCGCTGATTACGCTTTACGACAACGATCTCGGCACGCGCCGTTTGCTGACGCAACCGCGTTATGTCGCGCCAGTTGGGGATATTCGTGTGGCCCGCGGGCTGGACGAAGCAAGCACCATGCATCAGACCTTGTTCGGCGAGTATTTGTCGGATCTTAAGGACGCCTACGACATCGCCACGTCATGGTGGGCAGGCATCATCGTCTCGGAGGAAGAGCGTCACGGTAGCCGCGAAAAGGCACTGGAAGAAGCTTTCAACGCTCGCGTCGCTGGAGCGGCCTCCAACCCACACGTCGTCTGGGTCGTGCGTCGCTACTGGCTGAAATGCGTGACGGTGAATGTCAAGGCCGGAGAAGCCGAAGGGGTCGCGGCAGAGACCTTTTTGCTGCAATGGTTGATCGATGCTGGCGAGACGAATCCAGCAAAGCTGATCGCCTGCATGCCTTATTGGCCGATCGGCCTGGACGAGAACGGGGCCTGGTGCTGATCCATGACATTCGCTGTCTGGATCGAGAATCGCACGCCGTTCGTTGCCGGTACGTGTGTGCAAACGAATGCCGATGGCAATGAGGTGTTCCTCGCCGTTTTCTCGGCCAGCTTTGATATGCTAAAAAACGCGACGCAGTTTCAGCCGGCATCGGAGCAATTGCCGGTAAGCTTTGGCGACGTGCCGTTCGGGGATCCTGCCTATTCGTCAACCCGCTATG
>NZ_VFWS01000057.1:0-31080 GCF_006443065.1 Mesorhizobium sp. B1-1-5
ACACGGTTCAGAGGACGTCGCGCGGCTGTCGGCGGTGCGCAAGGCGGTCGGCGACGGCTACGAGATCATGACCGATAGCAATCAGGGCTTTTCCGTCGACGAGGCGGTCCGCCGCGCCGAGCGCCTGCGCGACCTCGATCTCGCCTGGATCGAGGAGCCGCTGCCGGCCGACGACATCGACGGCCATGTGCGGCTGTCGAACTCGACCGCGACGCCGATCGCGGTCGGCGAGTCGCTCTATTCGATAAGGCATTTTCGCGAGTACATGCAGAAGGGCGGCTGCAACATCATTCAGGTCGATGCCGGTCGCATCGGCGGCATCACCCCCTGGCTGAAAGTCGCCCACGCCGCGGAGGCCTTCGACATGCCGGTCTGCCCGCATTTCCTGATGGAATTGCATGTCAGTCTGGTCTGCGCCATCCGGAACGGCAAATATGTCGAGTATATTCCGCAGCTCGACGAGTTGACGGGCGCCAAGATGCGCATCGAGAATGGCCATGCGCTGGCGCCCAGCGAGCCGGGCATCGGCATCGACTGGGACTGGGACGCCGTGAAGGCAAAAAGCATCGCCGAGTTCACTACGGCGATTGTGAAATAGGGAGGCTGATATGCAGCGGATGGGAATGGTTCTGGGTCTGAAGCCCGAGAAGGTCGAGGAATATGTCCGCCTCCATGCCGAAGTATGGCCGGACGTTCTCGCCATGATCTCGGCCTGCAACATCAAGAACTATTCGATCTACCTGAAGCGGCCGGAGAACCTGCTTTTCTCCTATTTCGAATATCACGGCACCGACTATGCCGCCGACATGGCCAAGATGGCCGCCGACCCGAAGACGCAGGAATGGTGGTCGGTCTGCATGCCCTGCCAGCAGCCGCTGCCGACCCGTAAGGAAGGCGAGTGGTGGGCGTCGATGGACGAGGTCTTCCATCATGACTGATGCCTTTGATCCGGCATCGCTGGCGCAGTCCTGGCCGAAGCCTTTCGAACCGCGCCCGATCGTCACCTTCGGCGCCGGCTCGATCGTCGGCGACGCGCATTTCCCCGCCTATCGCAAGGCCGGCTTCCCGATTTCCGGCCTCTACGATCCGGACCAAGCCAAGGCGCAAAAGCTCGCCGAGACATGGGGCGTCACGGCGTTCCGTTCGGTCGAGGATGCGGCCGCCGTGACGGACGCGATCTTCGATCTCGCCACCCCGCCGGGCCGGCATGCCGAGGTGCTGAAGGCCCTGCCGGATGGCGCGGTGGCGCTGATCCAGAAGCCGATGGGCAATTATCTCGGCGAAGCGACGGAAATTCTCGAGATCTGCCGCGCCAAGCAGCTCAAGGCGGCGGTCAATTTCCAGCTCCGCTTCGCGCCGATGATGCTGGCGCTGAAGGACGCCGTTGCCAAGGGATGGCTGGGCGAGGTGGTGGACTTCGATGCGCTGCTGGCGCTCGACACGCCCTGGCAGCTGTGGGAATTCCTGCTCAAGGCGCCGCGCGTCGAGATCGCCATGCATTCGATCCATTATCTCGACCTGATCCGCCAGCTTCTCGGCAATCCGCTTGGCGTGCATGCCAAGACGCTCGGCCACCCCAACCACAAGGTGGCGCAGACCCGCACCAGCGCTATACTCGACTATGGCGATACGGTGCGCTGCGCGCTCTCGATCAACCACGACCACAAATTCGGGCGCCGCCACCAGGCCTGCGAGTTCCGCATCTGCGGCACCGAGGGCGCGGCCTATGTCAAGCTCGGCCTCAACCTCGACTATCCGCGCGGCGAGCCGGACATTCTGGAAATCCATCCGAAAGGCGGGTCGGACTGGGTCGCAGTGCCGCTCGCCGGCGAATGGTTCCCCGACGCCTTTGTCGGCCGCATGGCCAATGTCCAGCGCTTCGCGTCCGGCGAAGACACCGAGCTTGTGAGCTCCGTCGAGGATGCCTGGCACACCATGGCGCTGGTCGAGGCCGCCTATAAATCGAGTGCCGCGCCGGCGACGCCGCTGGCCGCAAAGCCGTAAGGCCGGACATGGAACAGACCACCTATTTCGAGGACTATGAGATCGGCTCCTCGCGCCTCACCAGCGGCCGCACCATCACCGAGACGGACTTCGTCGTCCATGCCGGCCACACCGGCGATTTCTTCCCGCATCACATGGATGCCGAGTTCATGAAGACCACCCCCTTCGGCCAGCGCATCGCGCATGGCACGCTGGTCTTCTCGGTCGGCGTCGGGCTGACGGCAAGCATCATCAATCCCGTCGCCTTCTCCTACGGCTATGACCGGCTGCGCTTCATCAAGCCGGTCTTCATCGGCGACACGATCCGCACGCGCACCACGATTGCGGCCAAGGAAGACGACCCGAAACGGCCAAACGCGGGACGCGTCATCGAACGCGTCGAGGTTTTGAACCAGCGCGACGAGGTCGTGCTGGCGGCGGATCATATCTACATCGTCGAGCGACGGCCCGGCTGAAAGACGGAGACAAGAACATGGCGGATATCACTGGCAAGGTCGTGGTCGTCACTGCGGCCGCGCAAGGCATAGGACGGGCAAGCGCGCTGGCTTTCGCCAAAGCCGGCGCGATCGTCCACGCCACCGACATCAACGAGGCGGCCTTGGCCGAGCTTGGCAAGACGCCCGGCATCACGACGCGAAAACTCGATGTGCTGAACGACGACGCGGTGAAGGCGGCTTTCGCCGAAATCGGCCGCGTCGACGCGCTGTTCAATTGCGCCGGCTTCGTCCATGCCGGCTCGATCCTGGAGATGAAGGACGAGGATCTCGATTTCGCCTTCAACCTCAATGTGCGCGCCATGATCCGCACCATCCGCGCAGTGCTGCCCGGCATGCTGGAGCGCGGCGATGGCTCGATTATCAACATGGCATCGGTGGCGGGCGCCCCGAAGGGCGTGCCGAACCGCTTTGCCTATGGCGTGACCAAGGCGGCCGTGATCGGCCTGACCAAGTCGATCGCCGCCGACTATGTCGCCAAGGGCATTCGCTGCAACGCCATCTGCCCGGGCACCGTCGAGAGCCCCTCGCTCCAGGGCCGCATGCAGGCGCAGGGCGACTATGATGCGGCCCGCGCCGCCTTCATCGCGCGTCAGCCGATGGGCAGGATCGGCACGCCGGAGGAGATCGCCGACCTTGCCGTCTATTTGGCCGGCGCCACCTACACGACAGGACAGGCCTATAATATCGACGGCGGCTGGTCGATCTGAGGCCGTTCAGGCCGCCAGTTGAGTTGTGAGGCAAGCCAGTTACGAGGCAGCAATGACCAAAATCACGGACCTCAGAACCTTCGACCTGCGCTTCCCGACGTCGCAAAGCCTCGACGGCTCGGACGCGATGAATCCGGACCCGGATTACTCGGCTGCCTATGTCATCCTCGACACCGATGTCCCGTCGCTGAAAGGCCATGGCCTCACCTTCACCATCGGCCGTGGCAACGAGATCTGCTGCGCGGCGATCGAAGCGCTGCGCCACCTCGTCGTCGGGCTCGATCTCGACTGGGTGAAAGAGGATCCCGGCCGCTTCTGGCACCACGTGACGGGCGACAGCCAGCTGCGCTGGATCGGCCCGGACAAGGGCGCCATGCATCTTGCGGTTGGTGCGGTGGTCAACGCGGTCTGGGATCTCTGGGCCAAGGAAGCCGGCAAGCCGGTCTGGCGTCTGGTCGCCGAGATGAGCCCGGAAGAAATCGTGCGCATCGTCGATTTCCGCTATCTCACCGACGCCATCACGCCCGCCGAGGCGCTGGCGATCCTGAAGAAGGCCAAGGCCGGCAAGGCCGAGCGCATCGCCACGCTCGAGCGCGAAGGCTATGCCTGCTACACCACCTCCGCCGGCTGGCTCGGCTATCCCGACGACAAGCTGCGGCGTCTCTGCCAGGAAGCGGTCGACGATGGGTTCAACCACATCAAGCTGAAGGTCGGCCGCGATCGCGCTGACGATATCCGCCGTCTCAGGATCGCCCGCAAGGTCATTGGTCCGGACCGTTACCTGATGATCGACGCCAACCAGGTCTGGGAGGTCGACCAGGCGATCGACTGGCTCAAGGACCTTGCCTTCGCCAAGCCCTTCTTCATCGAGGAGCCGACCAGTCCCGACGACATCGCCGGCCACGCGATGATCCGCAAGGCGGTGGCGCCGATCAAGGTCGCGACCGGCGAGATGTGCCAGAACCGCATCATGTTCAAGCAGTTCATCGCCGGCGGCGCGATCGACGTCGTGCAGATCGATTCCTGCCGCATGGGCGGGCTGAACGAGGTTCTGGCGGTGCTTCTGATCGCCGCCAAATTCGGCATGCCGGTCTGGCCGCATGCCGGCGGCGTCGGCTTATGCGAATATGTCCAGCATCTGTCGATGATCGACTATATCGCGGTGTCAGGCAGCAAGGACGGACGGGTGATCGAATATGTCGATCACCTGCATGAACATTTCATCGAACCCTGCGTGATCCGCGATGCCGCCTATATGCCGCCGACGGCGCCCGGCTTCTCGATCGAGATGAAGGCCAGGTCGATCGAAGACTATCTGCATCGCGGCTGACATGGGTTGGCCCGGCGTGCCGGACCGCTGCGAATCGGCTATGCCTCTGCCATGCAGGAAACCTCCCTCTACGGGCCGGTGAAGCGGTTCCTCGAGAGCATGGATTTCGCCGTCAAGGGCGAGATCGGCGGCTGTGACATGGTCGGCGTGCGCGCGGGCGAGCCGGACGTCGTCGTCATCTGCGAGCTCAAGCTGCAGTTCAACCTCGAGCTCGTCCTGCAGGCCGTCGACCGCGCGGCGGCCTGTGACGAGGTCTGGCTGGCCGCCTTGATGTCGGCGCGCGGCAAGGGCCGTGAGCATGACCGTCGCTTCCGCGCGCTCTGCCGCCGTCTCGGCTTCGGCCTGTTGGGCGTCGGCAAGAAGGGCGAGGTGGAATTGCTGCTCAGTCCCGCCGCCTTGCCGCCGCGCCGCGATCCCAGGCGGCGCTCGCGTCTGGTCGAGGAGCATCACCGCCGCAAGGGCGATCCGTCCGTCGGCGGCAGCACGCGCAAGAAGCCGATCATGACCGCCTACCGGCAGGAAGCGCTCGCCTGCGCCGCCGCGATGGTCGACGGCCCGAAACGGCCGCGTGATCTCAAAACCCTTTCGCCGCGCGCCGCCAACATCCTTTTGCACAATTACTATGGCTGGTTCGCCAGGGCCGAGCGCGGCGTCTACGCGCTGACCGAAGCCGGCTTGGCCGCCATCGGACCTTTGCCGGCGACGTTGTAAGGACGATTTGCCGACTTACCATTCTGCGTTGTGACCGGAGAACCCGCCATTCGCGTCGGGCCTGGTTTCGGTTGTTGACTCATCTTTCCGCATGTGCAGAAATTGGTTGGACCATTGAACCACTTTAGGCTTGGCCGGTGTGACCGATTTCCTGCCCCCCATCCAGACGACGGCGCGCGACGACGCGGTGCTGAAGGCCTTGGCGGGGTTCGTGCGGCAGGAGGCTTTGGGTCCCGGCGGGAAGTTGCCGACCGAGCGCATCCTCGCCGAACGCCTCAAGGTCAGCCGCAACACGGTGCGTGAGGCGCTGACGCGCTGGGAAGGCCTCGGCCTTGTCGAGCGGCGGCAGGGTTCGGGCACCTACCTCAAGGCCGCCGTCTCGCCCGATATGTTGCACATGCCGCTGACATTAGCCGGTGGCAATGATTTCGCCGGCCTGATGTCCACGCTTGAGATCCGGCGCGCGCTGGAAGCGGAGGCCGCCGCGCTCTGCGCCATTCGTGCCGGCAAAGCTGAGCTCGCCGAGATCGAGCGCAAGCTCGACCTCATGGAAGAGGCCTTCCAGACCCGCGCCGGCATGTCCTCGGACGAGGATTGGGAGTTCCACCAGGCGATCTTCCGCGCTTCCGGCAATCCGCTGTTCGAGCAGATCATCGCCGCCATGTATGAGCTGTTCCACCGCTTCTGGGAGCATCCTCTCGGCGTGCGCGACTTCGGCCATGCCAGCTTTCCTTATCACCGGACCATCTTCAATTGCATTGCCGCGCGTGACTCCGATGGCGCTCGCGCCGAGGCGCTAAAACTCATCGCCACCGTCGAGGACGATTTGAAGCGCGGCGCTGCCAACCTCAAACTTTCGGACCGCAGATGAACGAGCAGCCCAGCACTTTCGACCCGGCCTCGATGGCCAGCGACTACCTCGGCGAGGCGGCGACGCTTCTGGCGCATGACGATCCGTTTCCAGACGGTGCGGTGGTGCCGCCGATCTACCAGACCTCGCTGTTCACCTTCGCCAATTATGCCGACATGGCCGACACCTTCGCCGGACGGCGAAAGCAGCCGATCTATTCGCGCGGCGACAATCCGACGGTGATGGAATTCGAAGCGCGTGTCGCCGCGCTCGAAGGCGCGGAGGCCGCGCGCGGCTTTTCGAGCGGCATGGCGGCCATCAGCGCCACGGTCCTTGCCTTTGTCGGCGCCGGCGAGCGCATGGTTGCCGTGCGCAACTGCTATGGCGACGCCTACCGCCTGTTCGAGCGGCTGTTCCCGCGCTTGCACATCAAGGTCGATTATGTCGACGGCTCCGATCCCGACGCGGTTGCGGCAGCACTTCCCGGCGCCAAGCTGCTCTATCTCGAAAGCCCGACCTCGATGATGTTCGAGCTGCAGGACCTGGAGCATCTGACGCGGCTGGCGAAGGAGCAGGGCATCGTCACCACCATCGACAATTCCTGGGCCACCCCCGTCTTCCAGAAGCCGATCTCGCATGGCGTCGACCTGGTGCTGCATTCGGCGTCCAAATATCTGGGCGGCCACAGCGACACCGTCGCCGGTGTGGTGGCCGGCTCAGCCGCCCACATCAAGCACATCAACGAACAGACCTATTCGCAGCTTGGCGGCAAGCTGTCGCCCTTCGAAGGCTGGCTGTTGCTGCGCGGCCTGCGCACGCTGCCGCTCAGGCTGCCGCATCACATGAAGAGCGGGCTCATCATTGCCGAGCGGCTGAAGGCGCATGGCAAGGTCGAGCGGGTCAACCATCCCGCCTATTCCAACCACCCCGGCAAGAAAACTTTAGCCGGCTATGCCGGCCTGTTCTCCTTTGAGGTCGCCGAGGATGTCGACATCCCGGCTTTTGTCGATGCGCTGAAGTTCTTCCGTATCGGCGTCAGCTGGGGCGGCCACGAAAGCCTAGTCGTGCCGGCCAAGGCCTCGCTCGAGCAGACGCCGGGCATCAATTCGATGGCGCGCTTCGGCGTCAGCCCCCGAACCATCCGCTTCAATGTCGGATTGGAAAATGTCGAGGACCTCTGGGCCGACATCGCCCAAGCCTTCGACAAAAGTAAAGCCTTCGACAAATAAAAAAATAGTCGTCCAAAAATGGGAGTCCCGAAGATGAAAAGACTGACCTTCATGTTTGCCGCCGTGGCCGGCCTTGCGATTTCCGCCAGCGGCGCGCTGGCCGACACTACCATCAAGCTGGTCGAGGTCATCACCAGCCCGCCGCGCACCGAATTCCTGAAGAAGCAGATCGCCGAATTCGAGACCGCCAATCCGGGCATCAAGGTGGAAGTGGTCTCGCTGCCCTGGGGCCAGGCCTTCGAGAAGTTCCTCACCATGGTGCAGGCCGGTGACACGCCCGACGTCGTCGAGATGCCGGAACGCTGGATGGGCCTCTATGCCAACAACGGCCAGCTCGAGGATCTCGGTCCCTTCATGGCCAAATGGCCCGATGCCAAGACGCTCGGCGAGCGCGCCAAGCAGTTCGGCTCGACCGTCAACAACACACAGTTCATGATCCCCTATGGCTATTATGTGAACGCGCTGTTCTGGAACAAGAAGCTGTTCAAGGAAGCCGGCCTCGACCGTCCGCCGGAAACCCTCGACGAGTTCGTCTCCTTCTCCAAGAAGATCTCCGCCATCCCCGGCAAATACGGCTACTGCCTGCGCGGCGGCCCCGGCGCCTTCAACGGCATGCACATGTTCATGAACATCGCCGACGGCAAGGGCGGCTATTTCACCGATGACGGCGTCTCGACCATCAATGACGAAGGCTCGGTCAAGGGTCTGCAGATGCTGGCCGACATGTACAAGAACGGTCTGGCGCCGAAAGATTCCGTGAGCTGGGGCTTCAACGAGACGGTGACCGGCTTCTATTCCGGCACCTGCGCCATGCTCAACCAGGATCCGGACGCGCTGCTCGGCATCGCCGACAAGATGAACGCCGACGACTTTGCGGTCGCGCCGTTGCCCGTGGGCCCGAGCGGCAAATCATACCCGACGCTCGGCTATGCAGGTTGGGCGATGTTCGCCAATTCCCAGCACAAGGACGAGGCCTGGAAGCTGATGGCCACGCTGCTGTCGCCCAAGGACAATCTGGAATGGGCCAAGGAAGTCGGCGTCGTGCCGATCCACAATGGCGCCGACCAGGACGCGCATTTCAAGACCGAGCAGTTCAAGGGCTGGTTCACCGAGCTCAGCGACAGCTCCAAATACGAAATGGTGACGCCGCCGACGCATCTGGAGAACCTCGGCAACTTCGTCGACCAGGTGGCGATCGAGAATTTTCAGGAAGTGCTGCTCGGCCAGAAGCCGGCCAAGGATGTCGCCGACGAATGGGCCAAGTTCCTGACCAAGGAACAGCAGGACTGGATGGCCAAGAACAAGAAGTAAGCGCAGGCCATTTCCTTCTCCCCGTTCATGGGGAGAAGGTGTCACGAAGTGACGGATGAGGGGCGGCGCTGACTTCTGAAAGGCTGGCTCCGCCCCTCATCTGCCTGCCGGCATCTTCTCCCCGTTGAACGGGGAGAAGGACGCTGTCGCCGTCCCCGGCACCCACTCACCACCGTAGAGCCAAAACGTATGACCTACGCCGTGTCCGAAATCCGATCCGCCGCCCGGCCGCGAAAGCAACGGCTGAGCAAGGCCGCGATCGAGCCGTGGCTCTATCTATCGCCTGCGATCGTCCTGCTGGTCCTGGTGCTTTTGGTGCCGCTGATCATCGGCATCAGCTATTCCTTCCGCAAATTCTCGGCCTTCAAGTCGCAATATGTCGGCCTCGCCCAATACCAGGCGATGCTCTCCGACCAGGTGCTCGGCCAGGCGCTGATCAACACGTTGTGGTGGACGGTTGCCAGCCTGTTCTTTCAGTTCTTCCTTGGCCTGGGTCTCGCGCTGCTGCTCGACAAGCCCTTCTACGGCCGCAGGATAGTGCAGGCTGTCGTGTTCCTGCCCTGGGCAGTGCCGTCCTTTCTCTCAGGCCTCACCTGGGCCTGGCTGTTCAACCCGATCATCGGGCCGCTGCCGCATTGGCTGTTCGCGCTTGGCCTGAAGGCGGAGCCGACCAACGTGTTGTCCGATCCCGCCACCGCCATGTGGGGGCCGATCGTCGCCAACATCTGGTTCGGCATCCCGTTCTTCGCCATCACGCTCCTGGCGGCGCTGAAGTCGATCCCTTCCGAGCTGCATGAGGCGGCGGCCATCGACGGCGCTTCGCCCTGGCAGCGCTTCACCAAGGTGACGCTGCCCTTCCTGGCGCCGACCATTGTCATCACAGTCATGCTGCGCACCATCTGGATCGCCACCTTCGCCGACCTGATCTTCGTCATGACCGAGGGCGGGCCGGCCGGCTCCACAAGCACGGTGCCGGTCTACATCTATGTCAGCGCCTTCAAGTCGCTCGACAAAGGCTACGCTTCGGCGGTTGCGGTGCTGCTTCTGGTGCTGCTCATCGCCTACGCCATCGGCCTGATCGCCATCCGCCGCACGCTGGTGAGGCACGTCTGATGATCGCCGGTCGCTCCACCTCCTCGCGCATCTTCGGCGGCATCGGTCTCTACGGCGCTATCGCGGCCTACGTGATCTTCGCGCTGTTTCCGATCTTCTGGACGCTCAAGATCTCGGTGACGCCCGAACGCCTGCTCTATTCCGAAGGCATCACCTTCTGGCCGTCGCAGACGACCTTTCAGAATTTCGTCACCGTGCTCGAGGCATCGGACTTTCCGCGCTATTTCCTCAACAGCGTCATCGTCTCGGTGTCGACGGCCGCCTTTGTCACGGTCATCGCTACGCTTGCCGGCTACGCCATGTCGCGCTTCACTTTCCGCGGCAAGGCGACTTTGGCGATCCTGTTGCTGCTCACCCAGACCTTCCCGCTGGTCATGGTCATTCCGCCGATCTACCGCATCATGGGTGACCTCGGCCTCACCAACAGCCTGACCGGCCTGATCATCATCTACACCGCCTTCAACACCGCCTTCGCAACCTTCCTGATGCAGTCCTTCTTCGACGGCATCCCGAAAGACCTGGAGGAAGCAGCGATGATCGACGGCTGCACCCGCGCTCAGGCGATGCGCCGGGTGATCGTGCCGCTGACCTTGCCCGGCATGGGCGCGACGCTGGGCTTCGTCTTCACCGCCGCCTGGAGCGAATTGCTGTTCGCGCTAATGCTGATCTCCAGCGACGAGCAGAAGACCTTCGCCGTCGGTCTGCTCACCTTCATCGGCAAGTTCGCCGTCGACTGGGGGCAGATGATGGCGGCCTCCATCCTGGCGCTGATCCCGGTCTGCGTCTTCTTCGCTTTCCTGCAACGCTATCTCGTCACCGGCCTCACCGCCGGCGCGGTCAAAGGATGAAAAATGGCTTCCGTCACGCTGCAAAACGTCGAGAAGGATTATGGCGCGCTGCGCATCCTGCACGGCGTCGATCTCGAGATCGCCGATGGCGAGTTCGTCGTGCTGGTCGGCCCGTCCGGCTGCGGCAAGTCCACGCTGCTGCGCATGATCGCCGGCCTGGAAGAGGTCACCGGCGGCGAGATCCATATCGGCGAGCGGCTGGTCAACGATGTCGCGCCCAAGGACCGAGACATTGCCATGGTGTTCCAGTCCTACGCGCTCTACCCGCATATGGATGTCTCCTCCAACATGGGCTTCAGCCTGCTGCTGAAGAAGGCCGAGAAGACGACGATCGACGGCAGGGTAGGTGCTGCCGCCAAGCGGCTCGGCCTCGACGCCTATCTCGGCCGACTGCCGCGCCAGCTTTCCGGCGGTCAGCGCCAGCGCGTCGCCATGGGCCGCGCCATCGTGCGCGACCCCAAAGTGTTCCTGTTCGACGAGCCGCTCTCCAACCTCGACGCCAAATTGCGCGTCCACATGCGCGCTGAGATCAAGGCGCTGCACCAGCAGCTCAAGACCACCTCGGTCTATGTCACCCACGACCAGGTCGAGGCGATGACCATGGCCGACCGCATCGTCGTCATGCATGACGGCTATGTGCAGCAGGTCGGCCGCCCGCTGGAGCTTTACGACCGTCCGGTCAACACCTTCGTCGCCGGCTTCATCGGCTCGCCGGGCATGAACTTCCTGCCGGCTAAGGTCGCCAAGGGTGGCAAGGCGGATGCCGTGCTCGCCGATGGCCAGAAGCTGCGGCTGCCGGATGGCCTGCCGCTGAGCGATGGCGACGATCTCACCATCGGACTGCGGCCGGAGCACATCAAGCTCGTGGACGACGGCGCGCTGAAGGCCGAGGTCGAGGTGGTCGAGCCGCTCGGCCTGTCGACGCAGTTCTACGTCAGGCTGGCCAACCAGCAGATCTGCGTCTTCGTCATGGGCCGCAGCGATGTGAGGCCGGGCGACAGGATCCGCCTCGCCGCCGATCCGACGGCGCTGCATCTGTTCGATCCGGCGAGCGGAAACCGGATCGGCTAGCTGGCCAGCAGCGGCGCGTCATCGGAACGCTCCGCCAGCAACTCACCGGCCGCAGATGTGGGTGTTCAACTCAGGCGCGATCGTCTCGCGGGTCATGGCAACCAACTTGATCGCTTAAGGGTCGACGTCTTCGAGAATGTCGAGCAGTGAATTGCGGCTTTCGAGGCCCACGCTCTGCTAAACTCCTGTTGATTCGTCTCGACAGGAAAAGGCATGAGCAAGGCCCTCGGCACATTCGCACTGGTCACGGTTTTGAGCGCTTTGCTGATGGCGCTGTCATTGGCCGTGGCGAGGCACGGCTATCCCTATGGCGCGTTCGGCGTGAAGCGTCTCGACGGCATCGCCGAGGCCGGCTCGTTCCTGGCGATCGCCGCCGTCTATTTTTTCGGTGCCATGCTGATGATGATCCTGCCCATCCGCGCCGCCGGCGTCGTGCTGACCCATGCGGCCGATGCGATCTTCTGGGCGACGATCGTATTGTTCGCGACCATCGTCGGCTCGCTGCTTGCCAGATGGGTCTTCGGCCAGCACGAGGTGCTCTGGGCGATTTTCAACTGGCGATTCCTGTTCGTGGCAGTGATCGTTGCGGCGCATCTCACCATGAACGAGCTTCGCCGCAACATCCTGCTCAGAAGCCTGTTCTTCGTCGCCTTCGGCGCGGTCACGCTCGCCTGCCTGTTCTGGTCGTTCTCGACCTGACGCGGCAAGGCCCTAGGTTTGTCGCAGAAGGCCGGTAGACCTGCCACGGGACAGTCATTATATCATTTGTCCGACAATTGACCGGCCGACGGACTGCCGCTACCCCCAGCTTCAAGGAACAAGACAATGACCGTGCTGCGTAAGAACCTGATCGACGGCGAGTGGCTTGGCGAGGCCGGCTCGCGCAACATCAACCCGTCGAACACCAACGACATCGTCGGCGAATATGCTTCGGCCGGGCCTGAACAAGCCAAGCAGGCCATCGCGGCCGCCAAGGCGGCCTTTCCGGCCTGGTCGCGCTCAGGCCCGCTGGCCCGCCATGCAGTGCTGAAGAAAACCTCCGACGAGATCATGGCACGCAAGGACGAGATCGGCCGGTCGCTCGCGCGCGAGGAAGGCAAGACGCTGGCAGAGGGCGTCGGCGAGACGATCCGCGCCGCACAGATATTCGACTTCTTCGCCGGTGAGACGCTGCGTCTGTCGGGAGAGATGGTGCCGAGCGTTCGGCCTGGCGTCGGCGTCGAGATGACGCGCGAAGGCGTCGGCGTCGTCGGCATCATCACGCCGTGGAATTTCCCCATCGCCATCCCCGCCTGGAAGATCGCGCCGGCGCTGGCCTACGGCAACACGATCGTCTTCAAGCCGGCCGAACTGGTTCCTGAAAGCGCCTGGACCATCGTCGATATCCTGCACCGTGCCGGCCTGCCCAAGGGCGTGCTCAACCTCGTCATGGGCAAGGGCTCGGTGGTCGGCCAGGCGATGCTCGACAATCCCGATGTCAACGCCATCTCCTTCACAGGCTCGGTCGGCACCGGCAAGCGCGTCGCCGCGGCAAGTGTGGAGCACATGCGCAAATTTCAGCTCGAGATGGGCGGCAAGAATCCGCTCGTCGTGCTCGACGACGCCGATCTCGCGGTGGCCGTCGACTGCGCGGTCAACGGCGCTTATTTCTCGACCGGACAGCGCTGCACGGCATCCTCGCGCCTGATCGTCACCGACGGCATCCACGACCGTTTTGTCGACGCGATCAAGGAGCGCCTGGACAAGCTCGTCATCGGCGATGCGCTCGATGCCAAGACCCAGATCGGTCCGGTCGTCGACCAGAACCAGCTCAAGCAGGACGAGGATTACATCGCCATCGGCCGTCAGGAAGGCGCCGAGCTCGCTTTCGGCGGTGACCGGCTGGAACGCGGCGCGCCTGGCTTTTATCTGCAGCCTGCGCTGTTTGTCGGCTCGACCAATGCGATGCGCATCTCGCGCGAGGAGATTTTCGGCCCGGTCGCCAATGTCATCCGCGTCAAGGACTATGACGAAGCGCTGGCTGTCGCCAACGACACGCCGTTCGGCCTCACTTCCGGCATCTGCACCACCAGCCTGAAGCACGCGACGCATTTCAAGCGCAATTCCGAAGCCGGCATGGTGATGGTCAACCTGCCGACGGCGGGCGTCGATTTCCACGTGCCGTTCGGCGGCCGCAAGGGCTCGAGCTACGGCCCGCGCGAACAAGGCCGTTACGCGATGGAGTTCTACACCACGGTGAAGACCGCCTATACATTCGCCGGCTAGACCAATTCCAGGAAAAGTGCTGGCGGTTTTCCGTCCGGAATTGCGTAAAAACAAGGAGATAGGGCGTTTCGCCGTTTCCGTGAAACGGTGAAACGCACTAGTCCAATCCGGGAGGAGATCGATGAGCCTGGCCGACATGACATGGCTCAACCCGCCGCCGCACCACACGGTCGGCGACGGCACGCTCACCGTCCGAACAGGCAAGGACACCGACTTCTGGCGCGAGACCTTCTACGGCTTCTGGCGTGATAACGGCCATTTCCTCTACCGTTCCGTCGAGGGTGATTTCAGCGCCGAAGTCACCGTCAAGGGCGACTACAAGGTGCTCTACGATCAGGCGGGGCTGATGCTGCGCCTGAGCGAAACGCACTGGATCAAGGCCGGCATCGAATACACCGACGGGCTGGCATACTTCTCCGTCGTCGTCACCAACGACACCTCCGACTGGTCGCTGGTCGCCATCGCCGCCGGCAAGGACGGCGTCAGGATCCGCCTGACCCGCCACGCCGAGGCGGTCCGCATCCAGTATCTGGACGCCTCGGACGGCCACTGGAAACCGGTGCGGCTGGCCTATTTTCCGATCTCGAAGTCGGTCGATGTCGGCATGATGTGCTGCTCGCCGCAGCGCGAAGGTTTCGAGGCGACATTTTCCGGCTTCACGATCGGGCCGGCGATTGCAAGGGACCTGCATGGGTGAGTGCGGAACCGCGTGGTTCTTTCGCGTTGCCGCGACAAGGGTAACACGACGCCTTGCCAGACGCAGCATGGCACGGGCCGGCGGCCAGGCAAACCTTCGCTGCCGTTTGGGGGCAAGGCATTTCTGCGTACCAGGCTGCGCCGTTGGATAACCGCCTGGCGCGGCAGGCCGATGTAACATAGGCGTTTACACGGCACGTGCAGGATTTCGAGCTTGGGCAAGCCGATCGGGCGGATCCCCGGATCGTTGGCGAGCACGCCAAAGTCCTCTCAGGTCGGCGCCGGCATGCGGCCGACGGCCGGCCTCTCGTCCTCGGCGGGAATGGCCGTCTGGCGGCGCCGGAAAGCCGGTAATGGGCTCAGCTTGAACAGGCCGTAATAGACGACGAAGGACGCCATGAAATAGGGGCCGAGCATCTCGACCTCGAAGAAGGAGCGGATCAGCATCAGCCCGGTCGCGCCGGCAAGCACCACCGAATCGGCACTCCACCCGCCGAACACCACCTTCGATACGTGGCCGTAGAAGGCGCGCAGGATGACCAGCGCCAGCAAGGTGACGCCGACGAAGCCGATTTCGACCAGCGTCTCGACATAGGTGTTGTGGAAGTGGAAGCCGGAGCGCGTCGAGATATAGAATTCCGCCCACAGCCGCTCCGGATCGGCAAAGCCCTGCACCCAATAGGCGGCATAGCCATAGCCGAGCAGCGGACGCTGCTGCGCTGCTTCCCAGCCCTGTTGCCACAGATAGGTGCGGCCGGTGAGCGTCGAATCCTTGCCGAAGATGCCGAGCACGACATCCAGCAGCCCGAGGTTGAGCGCTGCCACCACGCCCGTCACCAGCGCCCCGGCGCCGACGATGAACAGCACCCGGCGATAGCGTCGCGACAGGACCTTGGTCATGGTGAGCAGCGCCACGATGCCAATGACCGCCGGCAGCGAGGCCACCGACGTCGCCGAATGGGCGATTGCCAGCATATAGACCGACAAAAGCAGGATCGGCGCGGTCCAGACGAAGCCCAGCCAGTTGCGCCGGTAGAAGACAAGGAACGCCAGGCAGAAGAAGATGCCGAGCGAAGAGAAGAAGCCGACCTGGTTCTTGGAACCGAAGGCGCCGACGAAATTGACCGTGCCGTCGAGAGTGTCGAGCGCGTAACCGCCGACTCCGAGTGAATAGAGCAGAACGAAGAAGATGCCGATCAGCGAGCCCACCACCAGCGTGCGCACGCTGATGGTCCGCGCCGCGACATAGGCGCAGACGATATGCGAGGAATATTGCACTGCCGCGCGCGCGCTGATGCCCGCCGCCTGCGACCAGAACACCGAGAGGCAGACATAGGCCGCAAGCAGAATGGGCAGCCAGGCGCTGGAGAGTTTCCAGGTGAAGCGCCGATAGTCGACGAACAGCAGCGGCAGCCAGACGGCGTAGTAGGCGAGGATCAGGATCTGGCCGAAATTGGGCGAGTAGGCGAAGGCGAGCGTGGAAACCGCGACGGCGAAAATGCCGTAGGTCTCGTTGCGATCGGGATCGATCAGGATGGATTTCGGAATCTTCATACCGGCTTTTTGTCCCGCGCTAAGCCACGGCCCGGGCGCGCTGCATCTGCCGCTGCAGGAAGCGCCGCACCGGCTCGTCATAGACGCGCGTGGCGATGTCAGCGATGACGACAACCATCGCCGCCATCACGATGCCGAATAAGGGATGATGCGCGAACGGATCGATCGAGAAGGCCTTGCCGGCCCCGGCGATGATCATCAGCATCGGCGTGTGGATGATGTAGATCGGGTAGGAAATCCGCCCGAGCCAGCCATAGACGCCTGACAGTCGCGGCGCGGTAGGCGCCACCGCGCCGGTCATCACCATGATCGGGAAGACGATGACGATGGCGCAGAGGTCGTAGGCAATGCGCGCGCCGCCGGCAGCCGGGGCAATGGCGAAGACGGCAAGCGTGAGCAGGATCGCGCCCTCGACCCAGAAGCCGCGCCGCAGGAAGCCGAAGCTGCCCTGCCAGCGCGCCATCGATCGGCAGAGCAGCACGCCCAGGAAGAACGAGAAGGTTACGCGCGGCAGCCCGCTGACGATGGTCTTGCCGGTCATGCCGAAATCGAGCGTGCCGGCGAAAACCGAGGCGACGACGAGCAGCACGAGGCTGGCGCCGACGATCCCCGTCAGCGCCCGCCGCGACAGGAGCACGAAGACAGCGACATAGGCGATGTTGACGATGAGCTCGAAGAACAGCGACCACGATGCCGGGTTGAGAGGAAAGATCGTGTGATAGGCGTCGCTGACCAGCGGGATGAAGAACATGCCGGTCGTCAGCTGCATGCCGATCTCGGACAGCGGCATGTATTCCGCCGGCATCAGTCTGTTCTTGACCAGCAAATAGAAGAAGCCGAGCAGCGTGCCGGCTAGATAGAGCGGATAGAGCCGGATCAGGCGGATGGCCACGAAAGTGCCGAAGCCCATGCCGGTTTCGATCTTGCGGTCATAGGCATGCGCGATGACGAAGCCGCTGAGCAGGAAGAACAGATCGACCGCGAGATAGCTCGACGGCAGCACCTTGCCGTCGGCGAGGAATGGCGAGAAATGGTAGAGCATGACGCTGATCGCCGCCACGCCGCGGATGGCGTCGAGGTTCAGATACACGTGACGCTGGGCTGCGGGCTGCATGTTATGCCTTCAAGCGGTCCAAACAGATCGCTCGCCCGCGCTGCGCGCGAACGAGCCTGGCTTGTCCCTCCCGCCTCCGTTCCCGGTTCGCTTCGGACAAACCCGGGCCGGCGGCGCTATTGGCTGGCCGTCGGCGCCAGCTTCACCTTGATCACGTCGCCCGGCAGGATAGGCGTGTCTTCCTTGGCTTCGACCTCGCTAGTCTTGCCGTCGACGACGCGCACCAGCGAATAGAGCAGGGCTGGCTCTTCATTGCCGGTGTAGGCGGCAGCCGTTGCCGGATCCGATGCCTGTGCGATTAGGCCCTTCTGCATGCCGACCCTCAAGGCCGCCTCATTAAGGTTCGCTTCCGTTGCCTGCCGATCGGCGGTGAGGGTCGAACCCAGTGTGTTGCGGGCATCGATGGCGTCCTGCTCCGCCTTGCTGATCGACTGCTTGGCGGTGAGGATGGCCGTCTCATAGTCCAGGATCTTGCCCTGCAGGTCGGTGACCGACTGTTGCGAGGAAAGCAGGCGCGCATTGGCGACCAGGCCCTTCTGCGCCAGTGGACCGATGCTGTCGGCCTGCTTCGAGGCCAGATCGACCTGCTTCTGCTGATTGGCGATCTTTTTTTGCAGCGATTCGATTTCCGACTGCAGAACACCCTTCAGATCATCCAGCGCATCGAGTTTCAGCTTCAGCGATTTCTGATCGGAGACCAGGATTGCCGTTTCGTCGGCGACGATGGTCGGCAATCTCGAATCGCCCTGAATTTCCTGAGGCACCTCGAAAGTCGTCTTCCCGGCGAGGTCGGCGTCGATGCGGGCTCGCCTGACCATCAGCCGCAAGCGCTGGTCGTCATAGATCTCGTAGCTGCCCTTGGCGGTAATCAGATCCTTTTCGAGCTGCGGGCCATAGTCGGCATTGCGCCGGATACCGCCGGCAATGCTGATTGCCTTGAGCACGGTCAGATCGGGCACGAAGGGAAACTGCCCGGGGTTCTGGACTTCGCCTGAAATGTAGAACGGTCGGAACTGCGCCATCTCGACCGAGGCTTCCGGCTTGTCGGGCAGCGCCAGCTTTCGTTGCAGGGCGAGCCCGATCGCTGAAGCGATCTCGGCCGTCGTCTTGCCGGCGGCCTGCATGTCGCCGACGAACGGCACCGAGAGCGTCCCGCCCGGGCCGACCGCGTACTCGCCATTGAGGGCCGACCAATCGCGGAACGTGCCGTCGACAGTCTGCCATTCGGCGACCCGGATGTTGAGCTTGTCCAGCGGTCCAAGCCGATAGTCGCTGGCGGCAGCGACCTGCGGCACGACCAGCAACGCAGCAAGCAAGACGCCCCCGAAGCGGGCTGTGGTCCTGGATATGAGACTGCATGCGAAGGGCAGTCCGAAGAGGTCTTTTGTCAAATACGTTTTCCGATTCGCTTTGGCCCCATCCGCCCGATGAGATCACTGCCGGATGCCTGCTCCGAATCTGGCGGAGCAGGCCCGTCGGTCAATAGCTGCCGCGTGACATCCACACGGCAGGAACAGTCTTGAAGATGATGCGAATATCCCCGGACAACGACCAGTTCTCGACATAATGGCGATCGAAGGCGACGCGCGTGTCGTAGGATACGTCGTTGCGGCCGCTCACCTGCCACAACCCGGTGAGACCAGGGCGCGACTTCAGGTAATAGACCGCCGCGCTGCCGTAGATTTCCAATTCGTCGCGCACGACCGGGCGCGGGCCGACAAGACTCATGTCGCCCTGCAGGATGTTGAGGATCTGCGGCAGCTCATCGAGGCTGAGCTTGCGAAGCACCTGGCCGACGCGGGTGACGCGCGGATCGTTCTTCAGCTTGCGCGTCGCGATCCATTCGGCGTTGGCTTCCGGATTGGCCGCCAGATACGCAGCGAGCACGCGCTCGCCATCCGGCACCATGGTGCGGAATTTGAGGCAGGAGAAAATCCTGCCGCCGCGGCCGATACGCTTGTGGCCATAGAAGATCGGACCATTATCCGAAAGCTTGACCAGCAGCGCGACCATCAGGAAGAGCGGGCTCAGCAGGATCAGCCCAGCCAGGGAACCAACGACATCGAAACTGCGTTTGAGCAGACCGCCGATGGGGGGTGGAAAATCAACGCCGGCCTGCGCAAAACTCGCATTAGCCGACTTGGCGACGTCCCTCATGCAGAAGCTCCATACGTTGAACGGATGGTTTACGGCAAGATACCAAAAAAATGCTGCAGCGCAACACACAATTTCCCATCGCGTTGAAATGTTCACGTCATGAATTGATTAAATAATAAACCTGCCTTGCCCAAATTTTCACCTTTGTGGCGCGTTTATGACAAGGTGAGAGAAAACCAGGAAAATGTAGTCCGCTTTTCGGGCCATTTTTGGACAGTGCATTCTTTGCTGCAGAAGAAACGCGGTTGCATGCCGCTGGAAGCACTCGCAATGGTAAGTTATTCACATAAAATACTAATCAAAGCCATGAGTTTGACTGAAGCGGCAGACGTGTCATTGAATAGCTATCGGAGCCAGAGTGTGCGGCGCAGCATGGCAGAGTCGATGTCGTAAAATCGTTGGAAACCATACCTGCACGGCCTTGCTCCGGCAGGCCGGCCTTAATAGAGTCGCAAATTGTTTCTGTCATAGTCTGCATGGGTAAGGAAGGTCGGAAGCAACCGGCCGGATTGGGCAGCCAGAAAGAGCTCTTTGGCGCAACGGGGAGTTACGCGGGTGGGTAAGTCGCAGCTTCTGCATGCTCGTCTCGGTTGAGAGGGCGGCGGTCATGTCTTTGCCGAAATTCATCGTCGGAATGATCTTCGCGCTCGCGATCGTCATCGGCTGGTCCTATTTCGATGGCGCGTCGGCGGGAACCATCCTGCTTCGCACCATCGTCTGCGCCGTCATTATCCAGGCTGGCTATTTCCTTCTGGTCTTTGCCATGATCGGGGGAGCCACGCCGACATCGGCCGACAAGACCCGCGAGGCGGACCGCGGCCCGATCCTGAGCAAGGTCGCCGAAGGCGAAAAGCTAAGCGCCAGACGCAGCCTCCACTGAACGTTCGACCGGCGCGGAGGCCAGCCCGGCCGCGATCGGTGGCGCGTTTTCGCGCTCCGCCTGCTCGCCGGACAGCATCCTCGCAAGTCGGCTGCCGGCTTTCGCCTTCAACCGCCGATATTGTCCGACCTCGACGATGCGCCCGTTCTCGATGGCCACGACCCAGTCGGCGAAGGCGATCATCGACGGCCGGTGCGCGATGGTCAAAATCGTCATCCGGCCGCGCAGCGCCTCAATCGATTGGGCGATCAGCGACTGATTCTGCCAGTCGAGCGCGCTTGTCGCCTCGTCGAGGATGAGCAGCGAGGGCTTGCGCAGCAGCGCACGCGCCAATGCAATGCGCTGCCGCTCTCCGCCGGAAAGGCGGACGCCGCGGTCGCCCACCACCGTGTCGAGCCGCTTCACGAAATCGGCCGCATGGGCGTTTCGCAGAGCCGCCCACAATTCTTCGTCGCTGGCCTCAGGCGCCGCAAGGCGCAGATTGGCGGCGATCGTGTCGTGCAGCAGGAAGACATCCTGCGGCACATAGGCGACCTGATCGCGCCAGGCCCTGCGATTCTGCGCCGTAATCTCCACGCCGTCGGCCAGAATACGTCCCTGGGTGGGTTCAAGCAGCCCAAGCAGCATGTCGGCGATCGTGCTCTTGCCCGAACCTGAAGGGCCGATCAGCGCCGTCACCTTGCCGGCCGGCAGACCGAAGGTGATGTCGCTGACCACCGGTTTGCCGTCGCCCTCGCCATAGGCGAACGCCACATCACGGATGTTGAGGCCCGTCTCAAGCGACAGTTTTGCGCCTTGTTCGGTCACGTTCTCTTCCGGCTCGCGCTCGGCATCGAAGCGAGCCTGCATGCTTTGCATCGAAGCATAGGCCGGCAGGTTGATCAGCACCTGTTGGGTCTGAAGCTGCATGTCCATGAAGCGCGGCGCGACCCGCATGAAGACGAGCAGCAGCACGACGATCTCGGCCAGCGACAGGTGAAAGCGAACCAGCGCGATATAGATGAAGAGGCTCAGCCCGATCACGCTCGTAACCTGGAACAGAGCGGTGCCGAGCGAGCTGTTGCGGACGAAGGCGATGTTGTCGGCCTTCATCCTGTCCAGCGTTGCGCCGAGCTCGGCAAAATAGCTTGCCTCGACATTCAGGCTCTTGGCGACCTTGATGCCGCCGAGGAACTCGGAGACGGTGCGGTATTGGTCCTGGCGATTGCCGGTCAGCGTGCGGCCATAGGCGCTGGCGCGCGCCCGGAACGGCTGCAGCGCAACCAGCAGCACCAGACCGATAAGGATGGCGAAGCACGTCATCACCGGCGAGATGAACAGCGAGACAATGAGATAGCCGGCCAGGAGCAGTGTGGCTTGGGCCAGCATCAGCAGCGAGAAGGCCGCAACCTGCACCCGGTCGACGTCGCCGTTCAGCGCATGGTCCAGATCCGAGCTGCGGATGCGGGTGAAAACGCCCCAGCGCGCCTTGCCGACGCTCTCGAACAGGTTCATGCGCACGCGGTTGACGAAGTCATAGAGCAACCGCGCCATGTAGACCGACTTGAAGCGGTTGAACATCGCTTGCAGCGCCACAAGCGCGACGAGCAGTGAGAGCACGCTCGCGAGCGACAGCGTCCCGCCGGGCACAAGCCGATGCAAGGCCTCCGGCACCCGCACCGCATAGTCCTGGTCGGGCTTGCCGATTAGGCGCAGCAGCGGAACGAGCAGCAGGATCGAAATGCCTTCGGTGAGGCTCCCCAGGATCAGGAAGGCAAGCGCCGTCGCCGTGCGCCGTCCGCCGACATGCGCCACCATGGCGCCGAAACCGGCGACATCGCGCAAAAGCGACAGGCGAAACTTCGAGGACCAGCCCATACCCTTGGCTCACCTTGTTCCGGACGCCAGGTCGGTTTCGATCGCGGCGACCGCTTCGTCGAGCCTGGGGAGACCGGCCGGCACTTCGAGGCGGTTGACGCCGATCAGCCCGGCGATCTCAGCGCATTGGCTGAGATGTGTGGCGGCGAGATCGCCGGTCAACGCCTGCCGGCCGAAGCGCGTGATGTATGAGAATTTGATGATCGCCGGCAGCGCGGCGACACCGGCAAGCTGCGAGATCGCCGCGCGTCCGCCGCGCTCGAGCACATAGATGCGCGATACCGGCACCGCCTCGGTGGCAAATCCGTCGTGCAGCCGATGCTGCGCCTTGTCGATTTGCGGATGCACCTGCGGGCGCACTTCCGCCTGCTCGAGGTGAATGGCGCCGGCCGCGTCCGCGGCCAGCTTGAGCTGCGGAAATCCGGGCAGGATCATCGGTCGTCCAGGGTCGGACAAATCCAGCGCGACGACGTCGTCGGTGAGCAGTCGATGGCCGGCGCGGATCATCGCGCCCGCCGTCGTCGACTTGCCGGCACCCTTATCGCCCATGAAGATCACGCTCTTGCCGCCGACGGCAATGGCGCTGGCATGCAGGACGAGCAGCCCGCGCCGATGCAGGGCAAGAGCCATCACCGGCCCGAGCAGCGGAAAGGCAAGCAGCGGGTCGTCGATCCCCGGCGCCGGATCGACATCGATCCGGTTGGCGCCGCTGATCATGAAGGTGCCGACCGCCTGCCAGGAAAGATATTGGCGCGTCGCCTCGAAACGAAAGGCCGTGGCGCCATGCGATGCGCCGTCGGGAAAGTCGATCGGCCCGACCGCGATCTCCAGGTCCGGTGTCGCCGGCGCCGTCGGCGTCAGTTCCGGCAAGGCCACGTCCGAGCTGACTATTAGCCCGTAGGCCTTGTAGAAATGGCGGACACGTCTGCCCGGCGCCATTGTCCCGGTGGCGGGCCCCGGCCGCGCAAGGGAGGCGATCGGAAGATTCATGCTGGGCTTCCTTGGACTTGCCGCAGCCACAGCGACAGCGAAACCGAGCGCCAGACATGCTGGACGTCGGGCAGCGTCGCCTGCTCGGGCTGGCTGAGCAGGCGCTCATAGACGGCGTTCACTTCAGGCAGATTGACATAGGGCGCGATCCGCTCGCCGTCCGCTATCAGCAGCCTGTCCAGAAGCTGGCGGTGGTTGCCGAGCATGCCCTTGACTAGGTTAGCGGTGAAATCGATCTTGTCGCGCCGCCATTGCACGGCCGGCGGCAGAACGCCCTGCATCGCGCGGCGCAGCACGTGGCGGCCAAACCCGTCCCTGAGCTTTTCCTCGCCGGGCAGCGCCAGGCAGAACTCGACGAGCGGCTTGTCCCAGAACGGGTAGCGCGGCTCGACGCCGGAATTGGCGGCGGCCTTGTCGAGCACTTCGAAGGCATGCGGCACCAGTCCGGTGGACAGCAGCCAGCGATGCGTCAGCGCTTCGCTGGCGCTCACGGCGGCGGGCATGTAGCCGCTGCGATGAAAGCGCTCGGCAAGATCGGTGCGCCTGGCAAGGTCCGGATTGACCAGGCCCGCCCAGGCGCGCGGCGCCGATGCCGGCCTCTGCCGCACCTTGCCGACAAGGCGTCTGGCCATCGATCTCATCCGGGCGATCCGCCAGGCTGGTCCGTAAATGGTCAGGAACTTGAAATAGAGGGAGAACATGCCCTCGCCATAGGTGTTGGCGGCGCTGTGCAATTCGCGCCACAGCTCCAGCCAACGGCCGGCATTGGCGAGCTCATGAAGGTGCCCATGGCCCTGCGAGACGACCTCGTCGCCGCCATGCCCGTCGAGAAGCACCTTGACGCCCTTGGCGCCTGCCGTGCGGTAAAGATCGCGGGTCAGCGACAGGCCGGGCGCCAGGAACGTGCCTTCCTGCTCCTCCAGGATGCGTTCGAACTCGGCGAAGGGCGCGTAATTGCTCACCGCAATCAGCGTGGCATCGAGCGGATTGTCGTCGAGCACCGCATCGATGAACGGCTTCTCGTCCATCGACGAGCCTCTGTCGAACACCAGCGAGAAGGTCTTGAGCCTCGGGTTGCGCCTCGCCGCCGCGCGAAGACCGGCAATGCAAGCGATCGAGGAGGAATCGAGCCCGCCGCTCAGCATCGCGCCGACGGCCGGCGTGCCGCGCATCCTGTTCTCCACCGATTGCGCAAAGAGATGCCTGAATTCTTCGGCCGCGTCCGGGCGCGGCGGCCGCTGCGAAGGCTCAATCTGCCAGTAGCGCTGCAGCACCACCCGGCGGTCGGTGACCGTCATGCTGTGCCGCGCCGGCAGGCGGAAGATTTCGGCATAGGGCGTGGCCTGCGGATCGTCCGTCAAGCCGGCAAGGAAGCCGGAAATCTGGTGTTCGCTGAGCCGCCTGCCGACGCCGTCCAGCGCAAGGATCGGCCCGATCTCCGAGGCGAAGGCGAAGCGCCTGCCGGCCGAATGATAGTAGAAAGGTTTGACGCCGAAATGGTCGCGCGCGCAAAACAGCGCCCGGCGCTCGCCATCCCATATGGCGAAGGCGAAATCGCCCTGCAGATAGGTCGGGCAGGCCTCGCCCCATTTAAGGTAGGCGCGCATGATGAGCACCGCGTCGGCTACCGACCGGTCCCGAATGCCGAGCCGCGCCAGAAGCTCGTCGCGATTGTCCAGCCGGCAGTCGGCGGTGATGGCGAGCTTGCCGCCCGCCATCGTCAGCGGCCCGGGACTGTTCTCGCCGGTCGTGTCGAGCCAGGCGTGGCCGAGCGCGACGCTGCCCTCCGCCCACCATGAGCTGCCGTCGCGGGCGCGGTGGCGCATGCGCGAAAGCATCTCTTGGATATCGCCGGCCGCGGCGGGCCGGCCGCTGTCGCTGAGCACGATTCCAGCGACGCCGCTCATCGCTCAGGACCTATGGTCGACCAGATGGGCAAATCCTTTGATCGAGCCGCCAAGCACGATGTGGTTGCCGCTCATCAGCCAGGCATGCGCCTTGAGCTCGCTGCCAGTCCCTTGCTCGATGCCGATGCTGATTTTCGAGGCGCTGCCCTGGCGGGCGAGCAGATATTGTCCGGCCAGCGCTTGGGTCAGGCAGCTGGCGCCCGGCACGAGCCGCGCCGCGGCGGCAACGCCCCATGCGACGCGCCGCAGGTCGGCGACGCTGGCGTCGCGTCTGGCGTGCAGTCCCGTCACCAGGCTACGGACACGACTATACGAGGACAGCGTCAGCGCGAGGCGCACAACGCTCACCACCATCAGGCAGCGCGCCAGAAACAGCATTTCCCGGGCGCTCAGCGAGCGGAGCCTAGACCAGTTCCTCATTGTGGAGCCTCGCAAGCCCTGCTTCGCTCAGCCCCTTGAGCAAGCCCTCGACATCGGCCCTGCAGCGTTCGGCATCGACATTGTAGCGCGCAAGCACGGCGCTGCGGATATCGAGCATCGATCGCGGCTCCTGGATCTGCTCCCAGATGAAGGCGCCGACGCCGTTCAGGCTGTAGTAGACATTGGATTTGAGGTGGAGCAGCGCCAGTCCGGCGCCGAATTCACAAGCCACCGCCTCGTTCGTCGCGACGACGCGGTCATGGTCCGAAGGGTTCCAGTGCATCCTAAAACCTCGTTGCTGGCCCGTCCGCCCTATGGCTTCCACCGGGATCGGTTGCCTGCGACCCTCGGCAGGAATCCGGGGGACAAAAGCCCCCCGGCTCACCTGTTGGAGAGCATCCGGAGCCCCAACTCAGACACCCGGATACCTGTCTGAGTTTTAAGAGAAAGTCAGCTCGCCGACCGGCGTGTGCGCGGGAAAGCTCGCGTCGAGCGCCGTCGTGCCCGCACCGCCCTGCGTGATAGTTTCAATCGAACCGTGAACCGTCAGGCTGGGGGTTTCATACTCATGCTTTTCAACATTCTGTTCCATTGTACTCTCCAATTAAGGACTGGAAGCGGCTGCAGAATGCCGCCAACATATCGCTATGCTGCAGCGCAATTGCTGCATGGCAACATCCATGAGTCAAGCTTGATTTACCAAGCATTAATCAATTCTTGGTTGCGCTCGCATCCGTTGTTAATCAAGACGTAGGCAGCGTCATCCTAAACTTCACCCATCCAGGAATTCAACCGCAGGTCCATACCGTTCAGGTAACCGTTTGATTTATCTGCGATAATTTCTCAGGCGAAAAAGACATATCGCAATTGCGAAGAAATTGCCTCAAAAAATCGCCATTTTCCGGCCAGCCGGGATGCCCCCGGAATTGTCTTCAAAAGTGATTGAACGCGTAACGATTTTAAACGCTGGGGTTGCGGTCAGGAGGCGACCTCAGCCGCTTTTGACGTGATCGCGTCAATTTTTCCGATGCTTTTCTTCGCAGTTGCAGTATAACCCCTTTGGGCGGCATTTTGCGGAGAATGACATCGGGCATGGCGGTGCAGGATGGCTCCTATGAAAGGCTGCGCGCCGCCGGCTGCGCCGACGAAGTCGCTTATGTGCAGGCCTGCCTGAGGCTGTTTTTCGCGCCACGAGCCAACATCACGGATGGCCGGGTCGATGTGCCCGCGCCGACGGTGTCGGCCGCCCCGAACACCGCGGTCCCAATCTCGGCGGCCCCGATCACGGCGGCCCCAATTTCGGCAACCAATGTCGCCGACATCGCCAGGCTGAACAAGGTCGCCGTCTTCCTGCTCAAGGCGCTCGCGCGGGCGCCCGCGGATGCCGTGCCTGCGGAATTGCCTGGCTGGCTCGACAGCTACCGCCGGCGAACCATGTCGATGAACGTCGCCTGCATTGGCGATTCGATGGCCATCGCTCGTGTGCTGCGCGACAGGCAGGTCGATTTCGTCTTCCTCAAAGGGCCGCTCCAGCAGCATCTGCTCTATGGCGACCATTTCATGAAGCCATCCGGCGACGTCGACATTCTGGTTTCGCCGACCGGTTTCGCCAAGGCCCGCGATGCGTTGCGCACGATGGGCTACGAGGTTGCCGGCAAGTCGCGCTCGGTCTGGTGGGTGCGCTTCCTCGGTGAGCAGCATATGGTGCGCGAGGACGGCGCGAGGGCCTCGACGGTCGACCTCCACCACCGGCTGCAGCAGCCGGGTTCGCCCAGCCCGCGCGACACCGACGGCTTCCTGCGCCGCAAGCGCGAAGTCGAGGTGGCCGGCGCCGCCATGCCGATCATCTCGGCGGCCGACACCTTGCTTTTGTCCTCGATCAGCGTCGCCAAGGCCTTTTTCAACCGCGAGCCCTGCGCTGGCTATATCTGCGACGTCAGGGCCAGCGCCAGCCGCCTGAGCGAAGCCGAGCAGCGGAGGGTGCTCGACCACGCCGCCGAACAGGGCCTGGCGGATACGCTGCTCTTGGGATTGCGCGCCGCCGACGTGCTGCTCGGCGGCGACGGCACGCTGCTTTCGGATCGCGCCACCCGCATGCTGGCCCGCATCGACAACGCCGACCTCTTCCACATGGTAATGGCGCCGTGGCTCGCGTCCCTGCGCTGGCCGCAGCGCCGCCATGTGCTGTGGGAACTCTGCGGCCGCGAGCCGGTCCGCTACCTAGCCGAAGCCGGCTGGGCGGCCTCCGCCGACCTCAGCCGGCGCATCTTCGAGCGCCCGGCCACGGCCGAGCCGGCGCGGAGCGAAGTGATCAGAATCGTGGGCGGGGCGGCCAATCATGCAAGCGAAAGGTGAGCCCATGCCCGTGACGACGCCCACAACGACCTCCGGGGTCTGCGTCATCATCGCCGCGCGCAATGCGGCGCGCACCATTCCCGGCGCCATCGCCTCGGCGCTGCGCGAGGCCGAAGTCACCGAAGTCGTCGTGATCGACGACGCCTCCACCGACGACACCAAGGATGTGGCTTTGGCCGCCGACGACGGCAGCGGCCGGCTTGCCGTCATCCGTTTCGACGTCAATCGCGGTCCTTCCGCCGCGCGCAACGCCGCTATCCAGGCCTCCAAATCGCCCTTCATCAGCATTCTCGACGCCGATGATTTCTTCCTCGAAGGCCGCTTCCGCCGGCTTTTCGCCAGCACCGACTGGGATTTCGCCGCCGACAACATCATGCTGATCCGCGACGATGCCGCGACCGACCTCGCCAAGGTCGCCGCGCCGCCTTTCGCGGCCGAGCCGGAATTTCTCGATTTCGAGCGCTTCATCGACGGCAACATCTCGCGCCGCCGTGTGCGGCGCGGCGAGCTCGGTTTCCTCAAGCCGGTGATCAGCCGGGCTTTCCTCGAGCGGCATGGGTTGAGCTACGACGAGAACCTCAGGCTTGGCGAGGACTACGAGCTCTACGCGCGCGCTGTCGCTTACGGGGCTCGGTTCAAGATCATCAAGTCTTGCGGCTATGGGGCGATCGTGCGCGCCGATTCGCTGAGCGGCCGCCACAGGACGCAGGATTTGAAGCGTCTTGCCGATGCCGATCTGGCGCTGCTCCAGATAGACAGCCTTCCGGAGCGCTCAAAGGCCGCGTTGCGGCGCCATGAGCGCCATGTCCGCGACAAATACCGGCTGCGCAACTTTCTTGACGTGAAAGCCGAGCGTGGGTTGGCATCGGCCGCGAACTACGCTTTCGCAAGCCAGTCGAATCTGATCCCGATCGTGCGCGGCGTCGCCACCGACAAGCTCGACGCGCTGTTCCGCCGCACCGGGATTGTTGCGCCGCAGCAGATGCCGCCGACGGGCTTCCTGATGGCGGCGACCAGCGCCGCAAGCGGGTGATCCCGCATTGTCCCGGAAGCCGCCGTCCCTCAAAAAATCGCATTCCGGAAACTATGATGTTGCCTAGTCGCTGCTGGAATGGCAGTCTATGTTGCAATGCAGCAATTTCGAAAGGCCGATAGGATGGCTTCGATTTTTAGCTTCAGATCCCGGGATCCGGCTCGCGACCGGCAGACGGATCTCCAGCGTTTCGACCGGCTGGCGAAGCTGTTCGACCAGATCGCGGCCGAGATCGAGGCGGAGAAAACCGGACTGGAGAATCGTTATAAGTCGACGGCCGCCAACGCCGCCTTTCTGGTCGAGGCGATGGAGAATGGTTCGGCGTCGGCCAGCAAGGGATCGGATGTCGCCGCGATGACCAAGTCGATCCTGAACTGCGAGCGGCGCATTGCGGAGCTCGCTCGCCAGAAAAGCCTGGTGAAGGAACTGCGGCATTCGCTCGACGCGATCGTCGAGGATGGTGCCGACCGGTCTGCTGCGCAGGCGACGGCAAGAGGCTGACGGCGCGTCAGGCGCCGTCATCGGTACGAGACGTTACAGGACACTAGAGGAGTTCACAGGGCGGAAGATCGGAAGCGGCTCGCTCATGCGAACCGAGGATGACTTTGGGTTGGGCGGACAACACAAGGTGAGTTTGTTATGAACGCAGATCCGGACAACACCTCCACCGAGGCGGCTTGCGCGATATCGCAGGCGCCAGGGAGCGGATTAACCAGCCTGAGGCTCGGCGTGGTCGGCGCCCTGTTTGGGGTCGTTGCGGCCCTTGCGGCGAGCCCGCATCCCGCGCATGCGCAAGCGGCGCAGCAAGAGCTGCAAAGCGCGCCGTCCTTCGTCGATAATTTCTCGAATTTCAGCCAGTCCCGCTGGTTCGTCTCGGACGGCTGGACCAATGGCGCCCATCAGAACTGCACGTGGTCGAAGGATCTCGTGCGGCTTTCCGACGGCGTGCTTTCGTTGGGCTTCGAAAAGCGCAAGCTGAAGGACCGCGAGTTCGCCTGCGCCGAGATCCAGACCAAGCAGCGCTACGGCTACGGCGTCTATGAGGCACGGATGAAGACCGGCACCGGCTCCGGCCTCAACGCCGCCTTCTTCTCCTATATCGGCCCGCAGGACAAACAGCCTTGGGACGAGATCGACTTCGAGGTCCTCACCAAGGATCCGTCGAAGGTGCAGGTCAACAGCTATATCCAGGGCAAGCCGAAGAACGGCAAGCTTGTCGATGTCGAAGGCGGCGCCGACAAGGGCTTCAACGATTATGGCTTCGTCTGGGAGAAGGACCGGCTGCGCTGGTACGTCAACGGCAAGCTCGTCCATGAGGTGACCAACCCCGACGAGTTGCCGAAGCATTCGCAGAAAATCTTCTTCAGCCTCTGGGGCAGCGACAAGCTGACCAACTGGATGGGCGCCTTTGTCGATCCCGGCAGCAAGGTGACCATGGAGGTCAAGCGCGTCGCTTTCACCGCTTTGGGCCAGCCATGCCAATTTCCGGAATCGCTGGCATGCAGCATAAGCAATTCCAACTAGGCATGATCCCCAAAGTGGAACCGATTTTTGGATAGGATCATGCCGAACCAACTGGGCCGTTGGGGCTGAGGGACATCTGAACCGGCCGGACCGCTTTTGCGGCCCGGCCTTTGACAGGAATAGAACCAAATGAATTTGACGGTGTTTGGGATTGGCTATGTCGGTCTCGTCCAGGCCGCTGTGCTGGCCGAGGTCGGCCATGAGGTGGTGTGCGTCGATATCGACGAGAAGAAGGTGGAGCGGCTCAACCAGGGCTTGGTCCCGATTTTCGAACCGGGCCTGGAGGCCCTCGTCAGGGAAAACCACGCGGCCGGCCGCATCCGCTTCACCACGGACGCGGCAGCGGCGGTCAGGCATGGCCAGATCCAGATGATCGCGGTCGGCACGCCGCCCGGCGAGGATGGCTCGGCCGACCTGAAATATGTGCTGGCCGTCGCCGAGACCATCGGCCGTGAGATGGACAGCGCCAAGATCGTCGTCGGCAAGTCGACCGTGCCGGTCGGCACTTGCGAGAAGGTGAAGGCCAGGATCGCCGAAACGCTGAAGAAGCGCGGCCGCGAGGATATCGCCTTCGACGTCGCCTCGAACCCGGAATTCCTCAAGGAAGGCTCGGCGGTCGCCGATTGCATGAAGCCGGACCGCATCATCGTCGGCACC
>NZ_VFWS01000570.1:0-1123 GCF_006443065.1 Mesorhizobium sp. B1-1-5
GAACACCTCGACCAGATAGGCGCCGCTGTAGAGCGCCAGCGTGGCGACGAACGAGGTTTGCGCGCTGTAGGCGATGTCGACCACGGTCGGCAGACCGTAGAAGACGAGATAGACGAGCAGGATCAGCGGCACGTTTCGGATGAATTCGACATAGGCGGCAATGATGCCGCGCACCATGCGTCCGGCCGACACGTACCAGACCGCCAGGACCAGGCCGATGACGATGCCGATGGCGATCGAGATGACGGCGAGCTCCAGGCTGAGCAGCAGACCGCCCCACAGCTTGTCGAAATGCCGCCAGATCAGGTTGAAATTGAGCGCATAACCCATGCGTCGGCCTCAGTGCTCCCGATGTGACGCAAAGCTGGCCGCGTCGCCAGGAAAAAAGGCGGAAGGGTCGGCGCCCTTCCGCCGATGACGTCAGATAACCGGGAAGCCGGGGTGGCGCGCCGGCGGCTCCTGCCCGAAATAGTCCTTGAACGCGGCGTCATAGAGCGCCGTTTCATGGCCGAACATGGCGATGGTGAAGGTCTGGTTGACGAAGGTCAGCCAATCGAGATCGCCTTGCCGGAGCGCCGCGCCATAAAGCATCGAGTACCAGCTCTTGCCGGCATCGAAGTATTTGTCCGGATTGCGCGAGGCGAGCCAGCGCACGGTGGAGAGGTCGACGGCAGCGGCATCGGCACGCTTGGATTCCAATGCCTGCAGCACGTTGGCCTGTGTATCGATCTGCATCACCTGCGCCTCCGGCAAGGCAAAATGCACCGAAGATTCGGCGTCGACATTCTGCAGGATGGAAACGCGCGTCGCGGAGCCTGCGGCAAGCAGCTTGTCGAAGGTCTTGTTCTCGGCGCCGGGCAAAGTCAGCAAGGCGACGCCCTCGACGTAGTAAGGCCTGGAGAAGTTGATCAGCTGCGAGCGCTGCGCGGTCATGGTCATGAACTGGATGGTGATGTCGACCTTGTTCGTCGTCACGTTCGGAATGCGCTGCGCCGGGTCCTGCATGACAAACTCGACCTTGGCCGGGTCATCGAACAAGCCCTTTGCCAGGATGCGCCCCATGGTGATGTCCATGCCGACGAGTTCGCCGGCATCGTTCTCGAAATGCCATGGCGCATTGGTG
>NZ_VFWS01000571.1:0-1122 GCF_006443065.1 Mesorhizobium sp. B1-1-5
GGCAAAGGTGGATCTGTCTGGCGTGGGCGAAACTTTTGCCTCGACGGGCACCGCGCTGATCATGGTCGGCGACGATGGCGAGAACATTATCGCCGTGGTGCCGGGTGCCAACGCCTCGGTGCTGCCCGGCGACCTGGCCAAGGCCTTCCCCCGAAAAGGCGATGTCGTGCTCCTGCAACACGAGATCCCGCTTGCGACCGTCGAAGCCGCGCTCGATCAGGCAAGGGCGGCCGGTGCCGTCACCGTGCTCAACACCGCACCCTTCCATCGCGACGCGGCCGGCTTGCTCGGCAAGGCCGACTATGTCGTCGCCAACGAGACCGAGTTCGACCTGTATGGCGAGGTGCTGTCGCTGAGCGGGCGCGACCGCGCGGCACGGATGCGCGACTTTGCCGGGAAAACCGGCCGCACCATCGTCGTCACGCTCGGCGGCGACGGCGTGATGGCGGCGACGCCGACCGATTCCCTGACGGTTCCCGCATTGAAGATCACCCCGGTCGACACGGTTGGTGCAGGCGACACCTTTTGCGGCTATTTCGCCGCCGGCCTGTCGTCGGGCCTGCCCCTCGAACCGGCGCGCGCCCGGGCCGGCGCGGCCGGCTCGCTGGCATGCCTGAAGCCGGGCGCCCAGCCGGCCATCCCGTTGGCCGCCGATGTCGACCAGGCACTCCTGAAATCCCGCTGAGACGACAGAATGCGCCCCCAGACAAAGCATGCCGCGCCACCGGCCGGCGACATCTGCCGCCTGTCTGCCGTCGAACTGGCCGACGCGATCCGGCAAAGGAAACTTTCGGTACGTGAGGTCGTGACGGCATTCCTCGACCGCGTCGAAGCCGTCAACCCGCTCGTCAACGCCATCGTTTCCTTGCGCGATCGTAGCGATATCCTGCGCGAGGCCGACGCAGCCGATGCCCGTCCGGACCGGGCCGGTGCGCTCTTCGGCCTGCCGATCGCGGTCAAGGATCTCGCAATGACCCGCGGCCTGCGCACCTCCTTCGGCTCGCCGATCTTCGCCGATTTCGTGCCGCAGGAGGACGATTTCTTCGTCGAGCGCATGCGCAAGGCCGGCGCCATCATCATCGGCAAGACCAACGTTCCCGAATTCGGCCTCGGCTCCAACAC
>NZ_VFWS01000572.1:0-1121 GCF_006443065.1 Mesorhizobium sp. B1-1-5
GTGCTCGATCGCCTCAACCGGGCGAGGAAATTGCAGGAGATGAAGAAGAACCACGCCGAATCCTCGATGACGATGGCGCGCGCCGCGCTCGATGCACAGGATTTTGCGACTGCCCGCCGCGAAGCCGAGGCGGCGATCCGGATGGACCGCCGCGAGGGCGCCTATCTGCTTTTGGCCGACATCGAAGAAGCCGAGACGGGCGACCAAGGCAAGGTGCGACAGCTCTTGTCCAAGGCGGTGCGGGCGCCGCGCGACCCGGCCTGGGTCGCCGACGGCGTCGTCTCGGAGCGCTGGGCGCCGGTATCGCCGGTCACCGGCCGGCTTGACGCCTTCGAGTGGCGCGCCCCGATGGAGCGTCTCGGCCAGCTGATCGACAGCCGTGACGATGCGCCGGACGCCCCGGCGGTGGCGATCGAGGCGCCGGGCAGGCCGGCGCAGGAAGAGTCGGTCGAGGTGATCGATCACGCTGGCCCGGGCGGCGAGACGGCCGGCAAGCAGGCCGAGAACGATCAGGACCACGTCAGGTCGGTGACGGCGCAGGCTTTCGCCGCGGCGCCCGCCGATGCCGAGGCCGTCGAACCGGCGCAGGAACTGGCACGCCTGCCGGACGATCCCGGCGTCGATCCGGACGATGCGGCGGAAAAGTCGCCGCGCCGGTTCCGGTTGTTTTGAGTTGGCTGGGTGGCCCGGCCGTTTGGGAATGGATCGATGTTCGAACGCGTTTTGTCGTTTCTGAGGGATTTGCCGACCGGCACCGGCGCCCGCGCCAGCGCCGATGATCCGCGCGTGGCAGCCTCGGCGCTGCTCTACCACGTGATGAGCGCCGACGGCGTGCGCCAGGACGTCGAGTGGGAACGGTTCAAGGCAGTGTTGGCGCAGGCCTATTCGGTCAGCGGCAACGAGCTCGACGCGCTGGCCGCCGCCGGCGAGCGCGCCGACAACGAGGCGATCGACCTCTATGCCTGCACCAGCGTTCTGAAGCGCCACCTCGCTGCCGAAGGCCGCAAGGCTTTCATCGGCTTGATGTGGGAGATCGTCTATGCCGATGGCGAGCTGCACGAATTGGAAGACAACACGGTGTGGCGCGTTGCCGAGCTGATCGGCGTCGAACGCCAGGACCG
>NZ_VFWS01000573.1:0-1120 GCF_006443065.1 Mesorhizobium sp. B1-1-5
TTGCGGATCGCCTCGATGATGTCCTCGCGCTCCGAGACGATGGTCTCCAGCCGGTCCGAAAGCTCCTTCTGCTCTTCCTCGGCGCGCAGGTTAACGGCGCCGAGCCGCGAGCGCTCGATCTTCAGCCTGTCGAGCTGGCGCTCGATCTCGGCCATTTCGGGCATCGGATCGTCCGCTTCCAGCCCGGTATGGCGGATGACCAGATGTGGCGGCGTGTTCAGCGTCTCCTGGATGCGCGCCTCGACCTCCAGCCGGCGCGCGTCGGCCGCGGTCAAGCGCTCCTCGGCGCGGACACGGGTCTCGCGCGCCTCGGCCAGCGACTGGATGGCGCCGGTGGCCGCCTTGTCCAGTTCGGCCTGCCTGTTCTCCGCTTCCTGCAGACGGTCGGCTGCCGCCTTGCGCAAGGTCTCGGCTTCGGTGAGCTGCGACAGCAAGGCGCGCCGCTTGGCATCGATCTCGTCGGGTGCGTCGGCCAATCTCTCGCGTTCGGCCTCGGCCTCTGCCTTGCGTTCGCCCAGCGAGGCGATCTGCGTCGAAGCGTTCTCGGCGCGCTCCAGCCAGTTGCTGCGCTCGGCGCCGATCGCATCGAGCCGGCGCGAACGCGCCTCGGCCTCCCGCCGCAACCCTTCATGGACGGCACGCGCATCGGCGAGCGTGGCGCGGTCGCGGGCGACATTGGCCGAGGATTGCTCGTGCTGTCTCTGCAGGTCGCCGAGATCGGGCGCGTCCTGCAGCAGCATTTCCGCCTCGGCAAAGGCGGCCGAAGTTTCTTCATGACTGTCGACAATACGGGCGCGGGCCTCGTCCAGGGCGGCGCGCCGGCTCGCCAACTCGCCGCCGGCCTTTTCGGCTTCGGCCAGCGCGTTGCGGGCGGCGTCCAGCCCGTGCTGGGCGTCGCGTCCGGCCTGACGCGCGGCGCGCTCGGCCTCGCTGGCCTCGCGAAGCGACTGTTCGGCCTGTGCGAGCACTGCCTCGGCCTCGCGCAGCACAAGCGTCGCCTGCACCGCTTCGGCATCGAGCTCGGCCAGCCGGTTCTTTTGCGCCAGGCGTTGCGCGGCCGCGGTCGGCGCGTCGGCGCTGGCGGTCAGCCCGTCCCACCGCCACAGCGCGCCCTCAGGGC
>NZ_VFWS01000574.1:0-1118 GCF_006443065.1 Mesorhizobium sp. B1-1-5
GCTATGTAGCGCCGGGCGGGCCGACCCCGGAACAATTGCGCGACGCGACCTGCGCTATGGCGCTTGCGGTGCCGATCGTCGGCATCACCGTTTCCGCCTACGATCCGGCTTTCGATGCGCAGGCCGATGTGCCGCCGCTGGTCGGGCGGCTGCTCAACGATCTCATAGCCACGATAGAAGGCCGCTGATGCTGAAAGCCCGCGTCATCCCCTGTCTCGACGTCAAGGGCGGCCGCGTCGTCAAGGGCGTCAACTTCGTCGATCTCGTCGATGCCGGCGATCCTGTCGAGGCCGCCAAGGCCTATGACGCGGCCGGCGCCGACGAGCTTTGCTTCCTCGACATCACCGCGTCATCGGACAATCGCGAGACTATCTTCGATGTCGTCGCCCGCACGGCCGAGCAATGCTTCATGCCGCTCACCGTCGGCGGCGGGGTGCGGCAGGTCGCCGATATCCGGAAATTGCTCCTGGCCGGCGCCGACAAGGTGTCGATCAACACGGCAGCGGTGAAGAACCCGGATTTCGTCGCCGAGGCCGCCGACAAAGTTGGCCACCAGTGCATCGTCGTCGCCATCGACGCCAAGAAAGTGTCAAGCGCCGGCGAGGCCGACCGCTGGGAGATCTTCACCCATGGCGGACGGGAAAAAACCGGCATGGATGCGGTCGAATTCGCCCGCAAAATGGTCGATCGCGGTGCCGGCGAGATCCTGTTGACCTCTATGGACCGCGACGGCACCAAGGCCGGTTATGACATCGCGCTGACCCGCGCGGTATCGGACGCGGTGCGCGCCCCGGTGATCGCTTCGGGCGGCGTCGGCACGCTCGACCATATGGTCGAAGGCATTCGCGACGGTCATGCAGGTGCCGTGCTGGCGGCCTCTATCTTCCATTTCGGCACCTATACGATCGCCGAGGCCAAGGCCCATATGGCGCAAGCCGGCCTGCCGATGCGGCTGGACTCCTCGGGCGATCGGCCCTAGAGGCTTGCGGCTAAGAAATAGGGCCAAGGCGCCATGACCGGGTTTTCACTCTCCGATCTGGAGACAATCATCAGCGAACGCGCCCATTCCGGCGATCCGGACTCGTGGACCGCCAAGCTTTACGCGCGCGGTATTGAGA
>NZ_VFWS01000575.1:0-1118 GCF_006443065.1 Mesorhizobium sp. B1-1-5
GGCGAGGCGCGCGCCATCGTCGCGGCGGCGATCGACGAGGCCGCTGCCCATATAGCCATGGCGCATGCCAAGGACAGGCATGGCGACGGCCGCTTCGCCACAACAGGGGAGGGCATTGTCGATTTTCCGGATTTCGTCGCGCGGCTGAACGCTGTGAAATTCGATGGCCCGCTTGTCACGCACGGATTGTCGGCCGACGAAGCTCCCGCCGTCGCCGCGTTTCTGCGCGGGCTGCTCCGATGAGCGTCGCACCGACAATGATGCTTCGCGACGATGCTGCGCTTCGTATCTTCGACACGGAGCAAGGCAGGCTTTCCGTCGTCTTCCAGCACGGTCTCGGCGGTGATGCCGCCCAGGTGGCGCAGAATTTTCCCGACAGCCCGTCGCGACGCCGGCTCACCGTCGAATGCCGGGCCCAAGGCGGCTCCGGTGCCGGCCATAAGCGCCCCTTTTCGATCGCCATGTTCGCCGACGACGTGCTGGCCGCCGCCGATGCGGCCGGCATCGAACGCTTCGTCGCCGGCGGCATCTCGATGGGTGCGGCGATCGCGCTGCGCCTGGCCGTCCGGCATCCCGAGCGCGTCAGCGGCCTGGTGCTGGTCCGGCCTGCCTGGGCCTTCGACGCGGCCCCTGAAAACATGCGTCCCTATGCGGCAGTGGCCGAGCTCATCCGAAACCGTCCGCCGAACGAGGCGCGCGCCATCTTTGCCGCTTCGGCCACGGCGGCCCGGTTCCGCGCCGAGGCACCCGACAATCTGGCGTCCTTGCTCGGTTTCTTCGAACGCGACAATGCAGCGGACTTCGCCGAAATGATGCAGGCAGTCGCCGGCGATGGACCCGGCGTCTCGCGTGGCGTGGCCGGCTCGCTCGCTGTCCCCACACTGGTCATCGGCAGCGGTACCGCTCTCGTCCATCCGTTGGCGATTGCGCGCGCACTGGCGAAGCCCATCCTCGCCGCGATCTTCACCGAGGTGACACCGGAGGCCACCGACAAGGATCGCCACTTCGCCGAAATCAGTGCCGCGATCGGCGGCTTTCTCGATAAAAATTTCAACAACCAGGACCAGTCATGATCTCGAAACTCCTTTCAGGCCCGGCCGCCATCGCCGCATTGCCGC
>NZ_VFWS01000576.1:0-1117 GCF_006443065.1 Mesorhizobium sp. B1-1-5
CACCAGCACCGGAGCACCGGGCAGGATGCGCACGAAGCCGAAGGCGAGGATGGTTATCCCGATGAAGGTCGGGACGATGAGGGCGAGCTTGCCGAGGATATAACGCAGCATGGCGGGCGAGGTGGGACGGCGCTGTGGCGCCGCCCCGTTTCGCGAACCTTATTCGGCGATATCGACGCCGTCGAAGCGATGGATGCCGAGCGGATCCATCGCAAAGCCGGAGACGGTCTTCTGCATCGGCATGAACACCTTGGAGTGTGCGAGCGTCGCCCACGGTGCCTGTTCCTTGAAGATGACCTGCGCCTGGTCGTAGAGCTTGGTGCGCTCGGCCTGGTCGGAAACCGTCTTGGCCTTGTTGATGAGCGCATCGAAGTCCTTGTTGCACCATTCCGCGCGGTTGTTCGAACCGACGGAAGCGCAGCTCAAGAGCACACCGAGGAAGTTGTCCGGATCGCCATTGTCACCGGTCCAGCCGACGATGACGGAGCCGTCGTGATCGACCGCCGAAGCGCGCTTGAGGTATTCACCCCAATCGTAGCTGACGATGTTGACTGTGACGCCGACCTTGGCGAAGTCGGCCTGGATCAGCTCGGCGGTGCGGCGCGCGTTCGGCATGTAGGGGCGCGACACAGGCATGGCCCAGACATTCATCTTGAGGTCCTTGACGCCGGCCTCTTCGAGCATCTTCTTGGCCGCATCCGGATCGTACGGATCGTCCTTCACGTCCTTGTTGTAGGACCACATGGTCGGCGGGATCGGGTTGACGGCCACCTGGCCGGCGCCCTGGAAGACCGCGTCGATGATAGCCTTCTTGTTGATGGCCATGTTGAGCGCCTTGCGCACGCGCACGTCGTCGAACGGCTTCTGCTGGGTGTTGTACATCAGCGCACCGACATTGAGGCCTTCCTGCTCGTCGACCTTCAGGTTCGGATCGGCCTGCAGGCCGGCGATGTCGGCCGGCGCCGGGTAGGACATGATGTTGCATTCGCCGGCCTTCAGCTTCTGCGCACGGACCGCCGGATCGGTGGTGATGGCGAAGACAAGGTCGTCGATCTTCTGCTTGCCGCCCCAATAGTCGGGGTTGGCCTTGTAGCGGATGGCAGCGTCGGTCTGGTAA
>NZ_VFWS01000577.1:0-1116 GCF_006443065.1 Mesorhizobium sp. B1-1-5
GCGCCGTACCGGATGGGCGCGCGGCGCGAAGCTCGGGGCCTCCAGCCTGGCATAGGCGCGCATCTCGGCGAGCGTCTGGGTGTCAGCGACCAGCTTCCGGTGCAGGCCGGAAAGCATTGCCGTGTCGCCACCGGAAAAGGCGCCGCCGGCATAGGTGGCAAGGTCGAGAATGCTGCGCTTCAGCCGCGAGATGATGGCCTCGCTGGCCAATTTGGGCAGGATCAGCCGACTGGTCAGGCCGGCGCAGACAATGCCGAGTACGATCTCGGCACAGCGCGCGACCGCGAGGTCGACGACGAGATGCGGCTGGCCAAACGCCGGCAAGCCGATGATCATCGCGGTGTAGCCGGCCAGCGCCGCTCCGTAAGCTTCCGGGTTGCGCAGCAGCGACGACACGAAGGTGCAAATGCCGATCCATAGGGCAAGCACCGTCACCAGCACCCAGGGATTCGTGCCGAAGACAGTGGTGATGGCAATTGCGGCAGCACCGCCCGCCAGCGTGCCGAGCAACCGATAAAAGCCTTTCGCCAACACCATGCCGGCGACCGGCTGGGCAACGATGAACACCGTCATCATCGCCCATTGCGGGTGATCGAGCTTGAGGGCGTAGGCGGCCATAAGCGCGATCAGGCCGGCCGAGACCGTGCGCAAGGCGAAGATCCAGTCCGACCGGGTCGGCTGTGTCAGCCCGGCAAGAGCCGCTTCGAAATAGTCTTTCAGCCGTTGCCAGCTCACACGCGCGTCTCCGCAAGCCTTGATCGACCGGCCTGCGCTCAGATATCCAGCACTTCCGTTTCCGCGAATTCGGCGCGTTCCTGGATGAACCGGAAACGAGCCTCCGGCTTGGTGCCCATCAGCGCATCGATCGCGTCCTTGGTGGCGGCCTCGGCATCGATCACATCGACCCGGAGCAGCGTACGCTTCCTCGGGTCCATTGTGGTCTCCTTGAGCTGCGCGGCCATCATTTCGCCCAGGCCCTTGAAGCGACCGATCTCGACCTTGCCGCGCCCGGTGAACTCGGTGCGCAGCAATTCGTCCTTGTGCGCGTCGTCACGCGCATAAGCGACCTTGCCGCCCTGCCGGATCGAGTAGAGCGGCGGCACCGCCAGATAGAGA
>NZ_VFWS01000578.1:0-1114 GCF_006443065.1 Mesorhizobium sp. B1-1-5
GCTGTAGGCTGAAGGATGTCTTGCCGCCACCCGAATCCGACATGAGCCCGATGAGATTGCCGCGCCTGATATCGCCGAGCGCCGAGGTAATCTCGGGCAGGAACCAGGGGATTCGCGAGGATGCATCACCGCTCGACTTGGCCGCCTTGGTGACCGCATTTGGCAAGATGACGCCATATTGCAGGGACGCGGCGCGCTCGTTCCCTTCCCTGGCAATGCGCGTGAGCTCGTCAGCCGTCGCGCCGATGATCTTCTCCGGCGTCATGTCGACGGGCATGTTGCGGGCCAGCGCGTCGAGATCGTTCGCCGCTGCAATGAGCTGGTGCCTGGCCCACATCTCGATGATGCCGCGGGCGTAGTCGTAGGCGCCGGATGTCGTGACCGCCTCGGAAAACAGCCGGATCACATACTGGAACATGGTCAGTTCCCCGACCATCTCCTCGGCAGGAATGTAGGGCTTGATGGTGATCGGATTGACCGGCCGACCCTCGGCGATCATCGTGCCCATCACCTCGTAGAGCGTTCCATGCAGCCGTTCATGGAAGTGCTGGGGTTTCAGGAACCCGGCCACACGCCAATAGGCGTCATTGGTGTGTAGGATGGCGCCAAGCAGTGCGGCCTCCGCTTCGATCGCGTCGGGCAGTGGCGCTTTGAAATCTCGGGGGTGGGCGTTCAAGCGACCTCAATCATCCGAACAAGGCGAGCTGCGCCGGCGGAGCCGCGCTCGGCGATGCGAGTTGCGAGAGTGCGGATCGCATACGCTGCCGCCAGAGGAACAACGCCGTTGCCGAGCATGCGAAGTCGGTCCACGCGAGCAATGTCCAGCCGGGAGGCCAGCCCATCAGCCACTCGACGAAAAGCGGGTTCAAACTCCGGCGCTCGGTCGAGTGCATCTCTCCAACCGGATATGTCGGCCGGCCCCGGAGGGAAGAGGCCAAGTCCAGCGTGTCGTTCATCGACTTTGAATTGCCCGGCTGATGACTCTCGCCGAAGCTCAACGACGTCGGCGTCGGCCATTGGTGCGCTTGGGCTGGCAGCGGCATCCCTCCCGCTCCAAACGCCTGGTTCGGCCCGCCCTTCTCGCCGTCCGTTGCTCGCGGCGTCGACCACAGTT
>NZ_VFWS01000579.1:0-1111 GCF_006443065.1 Mesorhizobium sp. B1-1-5
ACGCTCTTCGGCACCACCGGGGAGGGCGCTTCGGTCGGCACCGAGGAGCGGCGGGCTGTCACCGAGGCGATGCTGGCGGCCGGCATCGCGCCGGATCAGCTTGTCGCAGGCGTGCTGGTCGATGCGGCCGAGGATGCAGCCGAGCAGGCTCGGCATGCCTTGCAGCGCGGCGCCCGCAACATCCTCCTTGCCCCTCCCAGCTATTTCAAGAATATCGGCGACGATGGGCTTTTCGGCTGGTTTTCCGCTGTCTTTGCCGCTCTCGGTCCGCTGGCCCGCGGCGTGCTGCTCTACAACATTCCCTCGGTCACCACGGTGCAGCTTTCGCTGGGGCTGATCGGCCGGCTGCGCCAGGCGGTTCCGGACGTGGTCGCCGGCGTCAAGGATTCCGGCGGCGACTGGACCTATAGCGAGGCGCTGCTCGGCGCCCATGGCGATCTGGTGATCCTGATCGGTGACGAGCGGCATCTGGCGCGGGCGGTCAGGATCGGTGGCCAGGGCGCGATTTCGGGCATGGCCAATTTCGCCGCCGGCGAGGTCCTCGCCATGGCGCAGACGGGGCAGGACGATGCGCGGGTCGAGCGTTTCGTGCTCGAGCTGCTCAAGCACCCGGTCATTCCTGCGGTCAAGGTGATGGTGGCGCGCAAAACCGGCGACGAGCGCTGGCTGGCGGTGCGGCCGCCGCTCGAGCCGATCGCGGCGCCGGGGCGCCAGCAGCTTGGCGCTGCCTACGACACTCTTTTCGCGGCCGCGGCGGCCTGACGGGAAGGGAAGCGCTGAAATGGCCAATGGCGGCGACCAGACAAATCTGCGGGAGCAGGCCTATGCCAGCTTCACGCGGCATTTGCTGGCACGCTACCTCAAGCCGGGCCAGTTCGTGTCGCAGCGCGGCATGCAGCTTGCGCACATCGCCATCAGCCTGATCCGCGAGGCCTTCCAGTGCCGCCTGTTCATGGAGCGCGAGGCGGTGGCGCTGTTCACCGTCAGCGCCTCCGACGACGAACTCGCGCGCTTGCGCCGCGAGCATGAGGACATGCTGGCGCAGGCGCTGGCGCAGACCCCGACGCCGGAGATGGAGGCCAGGGCTCAGACCATCGACTGGGCCATGCAC
>NZ_VFWS01000058.1:0-29602 GCF_006443065.1 Mesorhizobium sp. B1-1-5
AGGAGCGAAGCGACGCGGCGCAGACCATTCCGTGACGTCGAGGCGACGCCACGGTGCAGAATTTTGCTCTGTTGCATGCCCTGGCGAAGGTAACGGCATGGATTCCAGGGTCTGCGCCGCGTCGCTTCGCTCCTTGCTCCGCCATAGAATGACGACGTTGGGCGGCTTCAACCAATTCCCGGCGTCTGCGCTGATTTCACGGAAATGAACGGAAAATCTTGCACCAAGAGGCGGTTGGCCAGCCAATCGGACCGGCCACAGGTGGCACTCTCCACCCGGGTTGACAGGTCAGACGGACCGTCCTAATTTTCGCGTTAGTGGCCACTAACGCGAAATACTGGACAGCGCTCGGCGATCCGACACGACGCACGATCTTCGAACTGCTGGTCGAAAGTCCCAGTTCAGTCGGCGGACTCGCCAATGCGCTGCCCGTGACGCGGCCGGCCGTCTCGCAGCATCTGAAGGTGCTCAAGGATGCCGGGCTGGTGGCTGATACGCGCTCCGGCAAGGAGCGCATTTACCGGATCGATCCGGACGGGCTCGCGGCGTTTCGCGCGGAGATCGACCAGTTCTGGGTGAAGACGCTCGCGGCCTACAAGCTGGCCGTCGAGCAACCGGCAAAGGACGAGACATGATCAAGCAACCGGCACCTGCTCCCGTAAGGCATTCCGTCGTCGTCGAGGCGCCGATCGCGCGCGCCTTCAAAGTGTTCACCGAGGATTTCGGCAGCTTCAAGCCGCGCGAGCACAATCTGCTTGCCGTGCCGATCGCGGAAACGATCTTCGAGCCGCACGTCGGCGGCCACGTCTACGACCGCGGCGTCGACGGCTCAGAGTGCCGCTTCGCCCGCGTGCTGGCCTACGATCCGCCCGACCGGCTGCTTCTGAGCTGGGACATCAGCCCGCGCTGGCAGATCGAAACCGACCTCGCCAGGACGAGCGAGTGGGAGGTCCGCTTCACGGCCGAGGCGGAAAACCGGACCCGGGTTGAAATCGAGCACCGCCATATCGAACGGCATGGCCAAGGCTGGGAAGGCGTGCGCAGCGGGGTCGACGGCGATCAGGGCTGGCCGCTCTACCTGCAGCGGTTCCAGGCGCTTTTTGCCCGGGCGGCCTGACAGCGGCACCCCCCTGGGGCATGGCCCGCACGGTGGCGATCGGAGGAGCACTGGAAATAATGGAAGCCTATTGGTTGAGCACCCTCGGCGTGCTTGCGCTCTGCCTCCTGTCGGTCGCGCTGGCGATCTACTCAGGCTCGTCCAAGGGTTTTGCCGGCAAGCTTTCAGGGCCGGTGATCCCGGCGGACGACGACAACTCCCTTTACCGGATCGATCGCGTCCACATGAACTCGGTCGAGGCGCTCGCGCCCTTCGTCGCGCCCGTGTTGCTGGCGATGATGGTCGGCGTCGAGCCGGTGACGCTCGCCTTGCTCGTCTGGGTTCACCTGGCGATACGCCTCGTCCACATGATCGTCTACCTGCGTGGCGGCAATGCCGCCAAGGGCGGCAGCCTCAGGACGATCCTCTATGTCTCCGGAGCGCTGGTCACGCTTGTTCTCGTCCTCGTGACGGGCTGGGCAGCGCTTCGCTGAGCAGCGCTCGCTTTTCGCTCCGTCAGCGGAACCCTCGCCCCGATCAGAGGTTCATCCCTGTACAACCACAGGAGATGCGCCATGGACCACACCAGCCACGTAAGACTGACCAATGCCGAGCTGACGCCCGACATCCTCGAAGGCGCCACCATCTACGGCCCGAATGACGAGAAGATCGGCTCGGTCGACCACCTGCACGGCAGCCAGGTCGTCATCGATGTCGGCGGCTTTCTTGGCATCGGCGCCAAGCCGGTGGCTGTCACCGCCAGCCAGCTCGATTTCATGCGCGACGAGGACGGCGATGTGCATGCCGTCACCAGCTGGACGAAGGACCAGCTGAAAGCAATGCCGGAACATCGCGACTGATAGGAACGCTTCGCGACTGGCAATCAATCAAGAGAATTCGGCCCGGCAATTGCCGGGTCGGTTTCTTTGCACGGCGCGGTAAATTCGTTTGTGGCCTGACGAGCGTCAATGCGGATTGCCCTCGCGGCACAAATGTGTGGCGGGTTCCTTCCGGAGCCGCGAGAGAGCCCGGGACAGGTCGGCGATTCGTGGGGCGATGAACCGCTCCAAGGATCAGCGGCGCATGCTCGCAAGCAGGCAAATACACAGCCCCGCGTTGACCGTTGCCGCGAGCGCCAGCGTGACCAGGACAAGATTGGCGCCGCCCGTGCCAAGAAGCAGCGCTCCAACGGACGGCGCCGCCGCCTGGACGATGAGGCTGGGCGTCGCGAGCTTGCCCATCAGCACCGCGTATTGCTGCGGGTCGAACAGCACCAGCGGCAGCGCGCCGCGCGCGATCGTATGGATGCCGTTACCCGCGCCATAAAGGATCAAGGCGAGAGCAACAAAAGTCTGGCTCGTCAGCAGCAGCCAGATTCCGGCGGCAAGCAGCGTTACGGATGTCAGCATCGTCCAGATCGGATGGTGCCGGTTGCGGCCAATCAGCAGCTCCGCCACTCTAGCGCCGACTTGTGAAGGGCCGACCAGCGCGCCAAGTCCGACGGCGGCTGCCAGGCTCGCGCCGCGCAATTGCAGCAGCATCAGCAGATGGACGGAGAGCATGGACGCGACCAGTGCGGCCAAAGTCTGAATGGAGGCCAGCAGAATGAAGCGCGCCCGCGCTCTGCCGGTGGTCGATGCCTCTTTCGACCTATCTTTGACCGGCGCAGGCGCGGCGGCCGGAGGCGACGGTATTATCCACAGATGGAGCGGCAAGCAGATTGCCAAATGGATCGCGGCATAGGCAAGGCAGGCGGTGCGCCAGCCGCCATGCTCGACAAGGAAGGCGCTGATCGGCCAGCAAATGGTGCTGGCAAAGCCGCCGAAAAGCGTCAGGTTGGTGATGGCGCCGCGCGCGCTCTGTCCATAGAGGCGGCCGAGTGTGGCGAAGCCGGCATCGTAGAGGCCGCTCGACATGCCCAAGCCCATGAGCAAGCCATGCAGCCAGATAAAGAGGATAGTCGGTCGCCGTCGCCAACAGCGAATGCGCGGCCGCCAGCAGCAGCGAGCTGGCGGCAAGCACCGGCCGCCCACCGTGGCGCTGGATCAGCCGCCCGGTGACGGGGGACACCAGCCCGGCAAGCAGGAGCCCGCAGGATAGTCCGGCAATGACCCAAGCGAGCGACCAGCCGGTATCCTTGGCAATCGGCACGGCAAGCACTGCGGGCAGGTAGTAGGACGATCCCCAGGCGAGAATTTGCGTGATGCCAAGAGCCGTAACGAGGACGCGCCGGTTGTGTGCGATGGGCGCGGCGGCTTCCAATCAGGCTTGCCCTGGCGGATAGGCGACCTTCTCGCCATCCTCCTTGACGAACTCCCGCACCGGATTGTCGAGCAGCGGCAGCACCGCTTCCGACGGCCGGCACAGTTTTGTCCCTTTCGGCGTCTCGACGATTGGCCGGTTGATGAGGATCGGATGAGCGAGCATGAAATCGATCAGCTCGTCATCGCTCCATTTCGGATCGGCGAGGCCGAGTTCGGCGTAAGGCGTGCCCTTCTCCCGCAACAACTCGCGCGCAGAAATCCCCATCGCGGCGATCAGTTCGAGCAGCCGTTCGCGGCCCGGCGGCGTCTTGAGGTATTCGATCACGACAGGGTCTTCGCCGCTGGCGCGGATCATGGCGAGCGTGTTGCGGGAGGTGCCGCAGTCGGGGTTGTGATAGATCGTGACCGTCATGGCTCTGCTTTCAGTGGCTGGTATTGCTGAACGGTTTCGGGCTTGAGCAGCCAGGCCATCAACGCGAGCGCGATCAGGGCGCCGAGCAGCTCGGCCACGACGAAGCCCGGCAGATCGAGCGGCCTGATGCCGGAGAAAGTGTTGGTGAGCGAGCGCGCCACGGCGACGGCGGGATTGGCGAAGGAAGTGGATGCCGTGAACCAATAGGCCGCTGTGATATAGAGCCCGACCAGCCACGGCACGGCCCGCCGCTCGAAGCGGAGGCCAGCGAGAATGACGGCGATAAGGCCGAATGTCGCGACCATTTCCGAGAACCATTGCGCCGGCCCGGCACGCAGTTTCGTCGCGACCTCCAGCACCGGCAGGGCGAACATGAGATGCGCGGCGATCGTGCCAGCGATTCCACCGACGACCTGCGCGAACAGATAGGCAGGGAGATCGCGAGCAGGCAGCGACCGGTTGAGGCAGAACACCAGCGAAACGGCGGGATTGAAATGCGCGCCGGAGATCGGCCCGAGGATGGTGATCAACACCACCAGCATGGCGCCGGTTGCAAGCGTGTTGCCAAGAAGCGCCAGCGCGGTGTCATGCGTCAGCGTCTCTGCCATGATGCCGGAGCCAACGACGGTCGCCACCAGCAGGCTGGTGCCGAGGGCTTCAGCCGCGAACCGGCGCGGCAGATCGAAGGTGTTCATTAGCTAGCCTTGGGTTTTGCGGCGGGCGTGACGGTCATTGCCGGGCCTCCTCGCCCGGCTGGCAGCAAGATGCCGCAGCCGCCGGCGCGCAGATTTCCGGCCGGCCGGAGCAGCAGTCCTCCATCAGGAAGCGGATCAATCCGGACAGCGCGTCGAACTCGGCGCTGTAGACGATCGAGCGAGCATCGCGCCGCGCGGTCACGAGGCCAGACCGTTCCAATTCCTTGAGGTGAAAGCTGACATTGGACGGCGAGACCTCTACCTGCTCGGCGAGCGAGCCGGCGGCAATGCCTCCCGGGCCGGCAACGACCAGCAGCCGCAGCAGGCGCAGCCGTGTTTCCTGCGACAGCGCGCCAAAGGCGATCAGGGCTTGACGTTCATCCACGTTTCAACAATCCTTGAAATGTTGAAATGAGGAATAGCCGACATGCTCTCTTCCGACAACCGGAAAAATGTGGCCCCAATCGACCCCTCCGACCTGACGATCGGCGATCTGCTGGTTGCGCTGGCCGATCATACGGACACGCCGCTGGTGTTCCGCTGTGGCGGGCGGCCGGTAAAGCCGGGCTATCATGTCACCGAGGTGAAGGCTGGACAGTTCGCGGCGCTGGATTGCGAAGCGAATCCAGAATCATGGTCTGAGATCTTCGTCCAGCTGTGGGACGTGGACGAGGGCGGGCCGGTCCATATGCCGGCCGGCAAATTCGCCGCGATCATCCGCAAGGTGGCGGATCATGTGGCGCTCGATCAGGCGGCGAAGTTGACCTTCGAGGTCAGCGACGGGGTTCGCCCGATGGAATTGCACCGGGCGGCCCAGCCGAGCCTTGTTGGCGGGACCGTCGAGGTCGAGCTGTCGCCGCGGCCGTCAAGCTGCAAGCCGCGCGACCGCTGGCTGGAAGAACAGAAGGCGGCAAGTGGCTGCGGAGCGAGCCGCTGCTGTTGAGCCCGCGAATGGTGACGCGCCGCGCCTGATCAAAACCGGATCATGCCATTGGCTTGCAATAAATAGAGGCCCACGAGAACGATGGCGATCAGCGCCACCCAAACAGCTGTCTTGCTCATCCGCGAAATCCTATTGATCGGCGATAGTGAACGCGCGCGCTACGGTTGTGTTCCCGATATGCCGGGTTGCACATCGCCTAGGCAGGATCAAGTCACGAATTGCTGGACGACGAGCGTCCGTGCATAGTGGCGGCAATGGCGCCTGGTCGATGAAGATGGCTATGGATGACAAAGCGGACAATCCGGGCGTGGCGGTGTTCCCGCCGCTGCTCTTTCTCGTGGCGCTGATCGCGATGCTGGCGCTGCGCTATGTCTGGCCGCTGGCGATCGGCGGCCGCCCGCTGACCATCGTGCTCGGCATAGTGCTGGCAGTACTGGCGGTTGCGATCATCGCCTGGGGACGCTCGATCATGTTGCGCGGCGGCACCAATGTGAACCCGACGCTGCCGACCACCGCGATCATCACCGGCGGCCCGTTCGGCTTCACCCGCAACCCTCTCTATGTCGGCCTGATGGGGCTGCTTCTCGGGATCGGGCTGCTCTTTGACAGCTGGTGGGCCGTCATCGCAACCATCGCGAGCTTCCCCATCCTGCATTACGGCGTGGTGCTGCGCGAGGAAGCCTATCTGGAACGCAAGTTCGGCGAACCCTACCGCGCCTACAGGGCGAGCGTGCGCCGCTATCTTTGAGCATCAGTCCTTCGGCGCGTTGCTGTAGAGCGCCACGCCGACGCGGTCGTTGCGCCGCCACCGCACCAAAGCGCGATAGGCCGTATCGTCGGCCGGGACCTCGAGCAGAAAGCGGTCCGGGATTTCTACATTGGCGCCGACGCGCAATTCCGCGCCCTGCTCGTGCTGATTTCTGACCGAGCAGCCGATCCTGACGCCGGCGGCGATGATCGTGGCTTGCTTGAGCACGAATTCGCGCGCATGAAGACGTCGCTCGGTCTCGGGAAAACTGGCCATATCCGGCGGGCTCCTCAGGCAAGGCTCTCCTCGCCATGGGGCCGCACCATAGCAGCGAAGCGTTTCCGTTCCGTTAGCGATCACTGAAACGGTGGTGTGCCGGCTTGATATGCCGGCCGGGTCCACGGATGGAGCGTTCACGCCTGAGCGTTCAGCCGGCGACAGTGACGCCGCTCGCGCGCAGCACCCAGCGGCGGCCGTCGCCACGGAACTCGGTGAGCGACAGCGGCTCGATATCGATCTTCCAGACCGAGGAAAGCGGCGCGCCGAGCACATGCGCCATGGCGGCGCGGATCGGCACGGCATGCGTCACCGCGATGGTGTGACCGCTCTCGCCGGCCAGCCGCTCCATCAGCGCAGCACCCCGCCGGGCGACGGCGGCGAGCGATTCACCGCCATGGGGCGCCGCGTCTGCGTCGGCGAACCAGGCCGCCATGCCTTCCGGGTCCTCGGCCTGCACCTCCTCGAAGCTTTTGCCGGCCCAGCGTGCGAAATCCTGCTCGGCAAGCAGCGGCTCGACCGTCGCGTCAAGTCCGAGCGCCTCGGCCGTCCGCCGCGCGGCCAGCGCCGGACTTGTCCAGACACGGTCGGCGCGACGCAGCGAAGCGGCCAGCGCGCCGGCGCGATCGAGGGCGCGCTGCTCCGGCGGCTCATCGTTCGGAAAGCGGCCCTTGCGCATTCCGGGCGTCGCTCCGCTTGCGATCATCGTCAGGCGGACAAGCATGAAAAACTCCGTGGCCCAGCGAAAAACAGGCCTCAAGTAGCCGTGCCGCCATTACATGTCGTTGACAGGCGAACGAAGTGCTGACAAGTGTCTTAGTGCTATACGGGATTGGAAGCCGGTGCGAGTCCGGCACGGTCGCGCCACTGTGATCGGCACCAGCCGAAAGTCAGGCCTTATTCCGCAGCATCGTTCGATCAACGGGACGCAGTATCCCACGGGAGGTCAATATGTCCGACACCACCTTCGCCCCCAGCTACGGCCCGGTTGCGATTCCGGTCCGCGAGCTTCTGCCCTGGGCCATCCTCGGCGGGCTGCTTTTGATGCTGGCGATCTATTTCGTCGGTGCGGAAGAAGGCGCGACCTCGCTGATCCGCGGCACCTATGTGCACGAATTCGTGCATGACGGCCGCCACCTGCTCGGCTTCCCCTGCCACTAAAGCGGTTCAGCATCGCTGAGCCCGCTTTCGATTCTGATCTAACGCAATTCCGGACGGAAAACCGCTACGCACTTTTCCTGGAATTGCTTGGTTGGCTTAACGCAATTCCAGACGGAAAACCGCTACGCACTTTTCCTGGAATTGCTTAGAGGGATTAGTGACATGGTTGGAAAACTTTTGCTGCGCGGCATGCTTGTCGGGCTGGTCGCCGGGATTCTGGCGTTCGCCTTCGCCCGTGTCTATGGCGAGCCGCAGGTCGACAAGGCGATCGCCTTCGAGGAACAGCAGGCCCAGGCCGCCGGCGAGGCGCCGGAGCCCGAGTTGGTCAGCCGCGCCACGCAAGCCGGCATCGGCCTGGCAACCGGCGTGCTGATCTATGGCGCCGCGGTTGGCGGGCTGTTCTCGCTGGTCTTCGCCTATGCCTATGGCCGGCTGGGCTCGCTCGGACCGCGCGGCACCTCGGCGGTGCTGGCGTTGCTCGGCTTCCTGGCCGTGATCGTGGTGCCCGGCCTCAAATATCCGGCCAACCCGCCCGCGGTCGGCAATGCCGAAACGATCGGTTACCGCACCGAGCTGTTCTTCATCATGATCGTGATCTCGATCGCGGCGATGGTGGCGGCGGTGGGTCTGGCGCAGCGGTTGTGGAAGCAGCTCGGCGCCTGGAACGCTTCGATCGTGGCCGGGCTCGCCTTCCTCGTCGTCTTCGCTTTGGTGAAGGCGGCGCTGCCCGACATCAACGAAGTGCCGGAGAACTTCTCGGCAGCGGTGCTGTGGCAGTTCCGCGTCGCCTCGCTCGGCATCCAGCTGGTGTTGTGGACCGTCGTCGGGCTCGGCTTCGGCGCGGTCGCCGAGCGCGTGGTCGCGGTTCGCGACCAGCGCGGCCCGGCACGCCGCTACGCCTGAAATCCCGTGCGTTGGCCGCCACTGTTTCGCGCCCTGGCGGCCAAAGCGGCTCAACGGTCGGTACGACCGCAGAGCCACTTTGGTCTTTTGTTTTCTCGCAATTCCGGACGGAAAACCGCCGCACACTTTTCCTGGAATTGCTCGGTTGCGGCGCTGCTCGCATTTCTGGCCGCCACATCCGCGCAAGCGCATAGCGGATCCTCGGCCCCGCCTCCTCCAGGCATCCAGATCCCCAGCCTGACCCACGGCCAGATGGCCGTCATCGCGCGCCATCGCGGCGAGATCCTCGACCTCGCCCTGCGCCAGACCGCGACCGACCCAACCTTCCGCCGGCTCTACAATCACGGCAATCTGCAATTCACCTATTGCCTCTGGGGCTTGATGCCGGGCAGCCTCGGCGACGAGGAAAGCCCGTTCAACGAATGCAGCCACGCCTATTTCGCCGCCGCCAAGGCGCTGCTCACCTATATGGCCACGATGCCTTCAGCTGAACGGGGTGCGAAGGCGCTGATCTCGGACATCGATGCCGAGATGGTGCGCAGCGGCGCGTCGTGGATCCTGTGCCAGTACAGCGGCGAGGCCTTCAGCACCGGCGCGGTCGTCGAGCCACGCTGGCGCGACATCTTCTTCCACTTGCCGAGCCTTGCGGTGATCCTCGGCACTGTGGCCGCGCTCGGCGCCGCCGCATGGTCGATTATCGGCGCGCCGCGTAGCCGCACGGCCTAGGGGCTTTTCACCGTTTCACGGAAACCGAGCGCGCATCACAATTCCGCGAGCGCGATGGCATCTCGGAACGGCAGACGTTTTCATTTGGGCACCTGGGCTGAACACAGGAGCAAATCATGCATGGAAGAATCATAGCTGGCCTCGCGTTAGCAGCCTCCCTTGGAATTGCCCAACCCTCCCTTGCCGCGCCCGACTGGAAGGCGGTAGCGCAGGCGCTCGGGAAATCCGGCACAGAAGCACCAGGGGGAGTCTACCGCGTCGGGCTGCCTCGCTCCGATCTGAAAGTCACTCTCGACAGCGTGGAACTCAAACCGGCCTTGGCGCTCGGCTCATGGCTCGCATTCAAACCCATGGGCGATCACGACGCCATGGTAATGGGCGATCTCGTGTTGACCGTGCCAGAGATCGACCCCGTGATGATGAAACTGATTGAAAGCGGGATCGAGATCACGGCCCTCCACAATCACCTGCAGAGAGCCCAGCCGGAGACGATGTATATGCACGTCCTTGGTCACGGCGATCCGGAAAAATTGGCCACCGCGCTGCATTCAGCGTTGCAGCAGAGTGCGACGCCGCTTTCTGACGCGCCGGCGAGCGCCGCCGCTGCTTCGAAGTCAATTGATCTCGATACGTTGATCATCGACCAGGCGCTTGGCCACAAAGGCAAGGTCAACGGCGGCGTCTATCAAGTCAGCATCCCGCGAGCGGAGACCGTCAAGGACGATGGTATGGAAGTGCCGGATGCAATGGGCTCTGCGATTGCCATCAATTTCCAGCCGACCGGAAGTGGCAAGGCCGCGATCACCGGCGATTTCGTCCTGATCGCCTCTGAAGTGAATCCGGTACTACGAGCTCTGCGGGAAAGCGGGATAGAGGTGACCGCTGTGCACAACCACATGCTCGACGATCAACCCCGGCTATTCTTCATGCATTTTTGGGCAAATGACGATGTCGGGAAGTTGGCCAAAGGGCTGAGGCTGGCGCTCGACCAAGTGCACCTCAAGACGGGTAGTTGATCTTTGACGCAGTCCCGGCGAAATTCCGAAGGCGGCTGCGTTGGCCCGGCCTGCGTCGAACGGCTGCGGGGCCAGAAAGCGGACATCTACGCCGCATCCTAGTGTTGCGTTCGCCAGGTAGATTTCGCGCTGGTCCTTAAAGAGTGCCTGTATCATCCATGCGCGCGCTCGTGATGGTGGCCTTCCGGTTCGGCCATGGCGAAGGGCAAATCCTCGGTGTCGGGACCGGCCGCCAGTTGCAGCCTGGCGCTGAATTCGTGCGGTTCGGCAGGTGCGACCAGGCTCTGCAAATAATGATGGTCGCCGCCGACCGGCGACAGCGGCAGGCTTTCGACCGCACCGTTCGCCCTTTCAATGGCGACGTTCGCCTGCAGGCCCTCGGCGTGACGCGACAGGCGCAGCCGCATGCGCTCGCCCTGCGGCGTGTCGACGATTTCGAGCAGCCCGCTGGCTAGCTTGCCCGAGACCAGGAATGGATCCGGCGCATGATGGTGGCCAGTTTCCGTCTCCGGCTCGGCAAAGCGCACCGTGGCGACGTCGAGTGCCGGGATGTGCGCGAAGAGCTCGGCCTTGAGCGATGCGGCGATGTTGTTCGCGGCGGCAAGCAGCAGGCCGTCATTGACCGCGATCTCGACATCGACATGCAATTTGTGGCCAAGCCAGCGGGCCTTGACGTCGGCAACCCTTTCGATCCCGGCGACATGGTCGGCGGCGTGATGAATCTCGCCGACCAGGCCGGGCTCGACGCCGTCCAGCATCCGGGTCAGCACCGAGCGCGCCGATTGCCAGACGATAGCGAAGATGGCGACGGTGATGAGCAGGCCGATGATTGGATCGGCGAGCGGAAGGCCGAGCCAGACGCCGGCCGCGCCTGCGACGACGGCAAGGCTGGTGAGGCCGTCGGTGCGGGCGTGATAGCCGTCGGCAACCAGCGCCGCGCTGTTGATCTGGCGACCGACGCGGATGCGAAAAACCGCCACCGCTTCATTGCCGAGGAAACCGATGACGCCGGCGACGGCCAACCAGCCAAGGAAATGCACCGGCTGCGGATTGAACAGGCGATTGATCGCCTCGTATCCGGCCACCAGCGCGCTGGCCAGGATGATGAGCACGATGATGATGCCGGCGAGATCTTCGACCCGGCCGAGGCCGTAGGTGAAGGCCCTTGTCGGTTTGCGGCGCACGAGTACAAAAGCGATCCAAAGCGGGATGGCGGTGGTCGCGTCGGCGACGTTGTGGATGGTGTCGGCAAGCAGGGCTACGCTACCCGAAAGCATCACGACGACAATCTGGAGCGCGGCCGTGACCGCGAGAATCACGAACGACCACTTGACCGCCCAAATGCCGCGGTCTGTGGTGGCGATGGTCGCGTCGATCACGCCATGAGTATGGCCATGCGGCCCATGATCGTCGTGGCCGTGGCCGCCATGGTCATTCCCGTGCACGCCGAAGCCGAACCAGTCGAGCGCTTTTTCCCACATCGCCGCCTCACAGATATTTGGTGAGCTGCTTCAGCTCTTTGAGCGTGTCCCTGGTCGGTTCGCCGCCTTCGACAAGGCAATGCTCCATATGGTCGTGGATCAGCTCGCGCTTGGCATTGCCGACCGCGCTTTCGACGGCGTGGAGCTGTTGCGCGAGGTCAAGGCAGGACCGACCCTGCTCGAACATGGTGAGCACGGCGGCGAGATGGCCATGCGCTCGCTTGAGCCGGGCGATGATATCGGGATGGGAGCTGTGTATCGTCATGGCAATATCCTATCCCCCAGGGTAGGATATTGCCAACAGACAGTATGCCTCGAACTCTCGAGGCTAGCCTCCTGCAGCGGCTGGACTCGCCACCCGGCCGAGCGTGGCAACTGGGCACTTTCCCCGGAATTGCCTGATGCGCCTCCGCACTGGCATAGCGTCCGGGCGGCCGGCCGGCATGGCGGCTGAAGGCGCTGAAGGTGCTGGCCGAGCCGTAGCTGACGCGCTCGGCGACCTCGCCAATGTTGCCCCCGCCGGCGCAGCCGGTTCTTGCCTGCGGGGCAGTATCTGCCGCGAAATCCCGGCTTCATGTGATCGATCGGCTGCAGCGACCGGCAGCCCCGCGGCAACCAAATGCTTGGTTTGCCGTTTATTTTAGCGGTTGCCGCCACCCACCGTGGCGCCAGCCGGCTCCGGCGGCCTGAGACCGCGCGGGGCTGAAAGGAGGCCGCAATGACACGGCCCGCAGTGGAGATAGGCGACCGGGTGGCTGTCATCGCCACCGTGATCGAGCGCATCAAGGACCGCGTGATACTGAAGCTCGACGGCGACGGCCATAATTATTCGATGGCCGAGCCCAATGCCAAGACAGGCGACAAGCTCAGACTGGAGGGCGACGTCGTGCATGTCGACGAGGATCTCGGACGCACGACCGTGCAGGTGCTGGGGCGCGTGACCGTCGACACCAACTCGGTCGAAATGGTGACGAGACGTTGCGACCTCGACCATATCGGCTCGAACGTGCCCGGCCACCCCCGCCCGCGCACCCCGCCGACACCGCATGGGTGAAACCGGCGGCTGAGGCGCGATCCTCCTCCCCGCGAAACGGTGGATTGCTTAGTGGCGCTTGAAATACTGCACTTCGCGTTCGTGCTTTTCCGCCGCTTCGCGGGACTTGAAGGTGCCCAGGTTCCGGCGCTTGCCGGTTCTGGGATCGACTTTGCGCGAATAGAGCCGGTACTCGCCGGATTTCAGCTTGCGGATCATGGCGGTCTCCTTGTGAACCGGGACTTTAACCCGCCTGGGGCCTTCGCGGTTCCGAGCAGGCCATGCCGCCCGATCGTGGCCCGCCGGCAAAAAGCGCTCCTGTCGGTGAACCATTTCACGGACGGAAACGACCCAATGTTGGAAGCGACACCGTAACGACACGATTGAGTCGGATTATTTGTGTTCAAATGACTTTCGCGACGCTATGCGGATGTCGCTGAAGTGCCGGATCTGAGGAGGGTGCGATGGTTACGGCGAAGCTTCACGGCGTTGAACTCGTCAGGGGCCAGAAGTGGACGGTGCGCGTCACCGCCTACGGCACGACGCTGATCTTTCCATTCGAAGCCGAGCAATATGCGCGCTCCTATGCCGATGGCCAGGCCTTCCGCCTCGGCGTCGAGGTTGTCGAACTGAAGGATTGCGCCTGAGAGGCTGGGTCGGCGATCGCTTAATGGCCTCAAGACCCGCACAGCTGTATAGAATAGGCGCATGTCGGCTTTCGACTCGGCAAAGCAATGGGCGCGAGGGATCAAGCGCGATGTGGTGGCGCTCTGGATTGCGGCACGCGATCCGCGTGTGCCCTGGTACGCGAAAGCCACCGCGGGCGCCGTCGCTGCCTATGCGCTGAGCCCAGTCGATCTTATTCCGGACTTCATCCCCATCATCGGCTACTTGGACGACTTAGTGATCGTGCCTGTCGGCATAATGCTCGCGGTCAAGCTGGTCCCGGCCGATCTGATGCAGGAATTCCGCGAAGAGGCGGTGCGACGCGAGAAGCCGGTGAGCAAGGCCGGGCTCGCCTTCATGATCACGCTCTGGGTGCTGGCGGCGCTGGCGCTCACTTGGCTGTTCTGGCCAGAGCCGGCCTGAATGCTTCGGGCCCCGACCAGACGGCGTCGATTGCATTGGCCTGTCGCGGCCCATCTTTGGATTAGCGACATCTTGTATTTGTTGTAAATCAGGGTCATGCTTTTGGCACGCGCGAAACGACATGCGCAGTGTGCAGGGTCAACAGGGTCAGGCGTGATGCAATTCGCAGTTTGCTACGACCACAGCGGGTTCGATCTGGCGCGGTCGATCCTCCTCGATGTCACGGTATTCCTTGCGCTGATGGCGCCATTGGCGATCGCGCGACTGATCGAGATATCGCGACAGGACGCCGCCCGGCTACAGCCCGCCTGAGGCCTGAAAGCACGGAATTCCTAACCGTCGCGGGCGACCTTTCGGATCGGCAGATCGCCGAGCAATGCCGAACAGTCGATCACCTCCTGGAAGTGAGCCTGCGGATCGAGCACGAGCCATGAAGCGTGGGTGCGAAGATCCTTCAGCCTGGCATTCTTTTGCGCACGCGCCAGGCGCTCCGCTTCGGAAGCCTGAAAAGGTCTTTCGGCCTTGTGATGGTGAGGAGGCCTCGACATCGCGGCGGAAAACGCGCCGACTCCGCTTTTCGTTCCGCGAAAGCGGATGACCCTCTGCGCATTGCAATGACCGGTGGGGCCAGCGCTGCCGGCACCGCGCAACGCTGCAACTGGTGCGACAAACGAGCGGAAAGTGCGGGATCGGCGGTTGGGGTAGCCCGGCTTGCCTTGGCGGTAAAAGAGTACGGCTCTTTGACAGGCAAGCCGGGCTGAAGCGCCGACCTTTGGGTTTCCTTGGGGGGAGCCGGCGCAGAGACAGAGTGTCCGTTTCCCGCCGCGCCCACAATTGTTGCTGAAGTCCGATGCGCCGGCGCAATGGTCCGACCGGTTGGAAGCCGCGATGCCGCAACTCCTAGGCTGAAAAACGCGCAGACTTTCCTCGAATTGCTTCGGGCGCCCGAACGCTTAAACTCGTGTAAGACGGCCGTCTTCTTGAAGCGCTCTTTTGACGAAAAGCTCGGCGTGTTGCGCCCATTCCGCTTCCGCGACATCATTCTCGCGAACGGACTGCCTGAAAGCTTCCCGCAGTGCCTCGAGCTCAAAAATCGACAACCGCTCGTTTCTTTTTTGCTTTTTTTTGCCGACGTCCATACTGCGTTGCCAACAACAGCGTGATGAAGCCCATTGTATATGCGGCGGTTGTTCGACCCATCAACAGCTTGATCCTGACTTCTTTTGGGGGCAAATTTTTGCCGCGACGTCCGCGGTTCATGTCGGGAAAGAGCGGCCCCGACCGCCGATATGGACGGGTTGCAAGCCGGGCCGCCCGAGAGGTCGCCGCTATATGTCTACATCCACAACGATCGATGAAGAGACCGCGCCAGGCCAAGGCATCGGCGGTGTGGCGCTATATCCCGCGGGGCATATGCCGTTGGTCTGGAGCTGGGGCTTGATCGGTGGTTATGTCGGCATTGCAAAAGAACCTGTAATTTCAGGTGACAGCCGGCCCACGTCTCCTCCGTCAACAGGAATGGCGCGGGCTTTGCCGCCAGGGAGAGCAAGCAGCCTCCTCGCTTGCGAATCAAAGCCCGCCCGTCGGCGTGCGCCCAAACCTGCTCTGCCATTAACCTTCCCCACGGGCACGGACCAAGGTCGGTGTCGCAATTGCCTCCCCTCACCTATACTGTCGCGGACGGGTGGGTGAATGGTGCTGATGGTTGGGAGGTATTTAACACGACCTGCACGAGTCTGGAGCGGGCTCTCTCTGGCCTGGCAGTTCGTGATCGCGGGCGGCATCGGCCTTCTGGCGGTGATGCTCGTGGTCGGGCTGTGGGTGACATCGCAGATCCGTGACGGGGTCCTGCACAATTCCGCCGCCACCACGGCGCTCTATGTCGACAGCGTGATCGCACCGCTGTTGCCCGATATGCGCAAGAGCCAGGAGCTCGACGACACCGTCAAGCGGGCGCTGGACGAGACGCTGGGCCAGGGCGCGCTCGGGAAAAGGCTGGTCTCGTTCAAGCTGTGGCGGCGCGACGGAACGATCCTCTACTCCAAGGATGCCAGCCTGATCGGCAAGCAGGTCAGGCCCAACGCCAACCTCATCGCCGCTTTCGCCGGCGACGTCATGGTCAAATACAACAGGCTCGAGGACGAGGAAGACGACAAGGAGCGGTCGATGGGCGTTCCGCTGCTCGAAATCTACAACCCGGTGCGCGAGCCGTGGTCCGGCGAGGTCGTGGCTGTCAGCGAATTCTACGAATTGTCCGGCGACTTCGAGGAATCGCTCCACTCGGCCCTGCTGTGGACATGGCTGGTGGTGGCGGCCGCCACCGCCGCGGCGCTCGCCCTGCTCTCCGGCATCGTTTTCCGCGGCAGCCGCACCATCGTCACGCAGCAGGCGGCGCTCGAGGCCAAGGTTTCCGAATTGCAGACGGCCCTGGCGCAGAACTCGTCGCTGCGCCAGCGCGTTCAACGCGCCTCGCGCCGCGCCACAGCAATCAACGAGCGGTATCTGAGGCGCATCGGCGCCGACCTGCATGACGGACCGGCGCAACTGGTGGCGCTTGCCGCGCTGAGGATGGACAGCCCGGCGCTGGTCGACCCGGCCACGTCGAGCACGCTGCGCGAAGCCGAGATCGCCGGCATACACAAGACGCTCGGCGAAGCGATGCGCGAGATACGCGGCATCTGCAACGGGCTGGTGCTGCCGCAGATCGAGGCGCAGGCCATCGCCGACATTTTGCGGCTGGCGGTGGCCGAGCATGAGCGGCGCACCAGCACCAAAGTGTTGCTAACCCTGCCTGAGCGCTTGCCGGAACTCGGCACCTCGGAAAAGATCAGCGTCTATCGCTTCGTGCAGGAAGGCCTGAACAACGCCTTCCGGCATGGCAAGGGCAAGGGCCAGCAGGTCAGAGCCACGACGAAAGGCGGCAAGCTTTTGGTCGAGGTGATGGATAGCGGTCCCGGCTTCGACCCGGCCCGAAGCGAGGGACTTGGGCTTGCGGGCCTCAGGGAACGCATCGAAAGCATAGGCGGGCAGTTCGAGACGCTGTCCGGCCCGGAAGGAACAAGACTGGTGATTGCCTTGTCTGTCGAGGAGCAACCGTGAGCACATCCATCCGCATCGCAATAGTGGACGACCACCCCCTGTTTCGCGAGGGCGTGGCGCGCAGCCTCGGCGAAATAGGCGGCTTCGAGCTTGTGGGCGAAGGTGCCAGCGCCGAGGACGCCGAAAGGCTGGCGCGCGCCAGCACGCCCGATATTCTCCTGCTCGACATCAGCATGCCAGGCGGCGGCCTCAACGCGCTCGCCGGCATCCTTTCAGCGATGCCCGAACAGAAGATCGTCATGCTCACGGTGTCGGAGACCAATGCCGACGTCGCCCAGGCGTTGAAGGCCGGCGCGCGCGGCTATGTGCTGAAAGGCGTCGGCTCCAAGGCGCTGGCCGAGATCCTGCGCGATGTCGCCAACGGCCAGAGCTATGTATCGCCGAGCCTTTCGGCCAGGCTGCTCTCCGACCTTTTGCAGCCCACCGGCAGCAAGCCCGATCCGCTCAGTCAGCTCACCGGCCGCGAGGCCGAGATCCTGAAACTGGTCGCCGAAGGGTTGAGCAACAAGGAGGTAGCCGCCCGGCTGTCGCTGCAGGAGAAGACGGTCAAGCATCACATGACCAGGGTGCTCGCCAAGCTCAACGTGCGCAACCGCACCGAGGCGGCGCTGCTGATGCATGAGGCGAGGGAAAGGCACTAAGGAACTGGGGAACTGGGGAACTGGGGAACTGGGGAACTGAAGAGCCCTCTCTTCTTCAATTCTTCAATTCTTCAATTCTTCAATTCTTCAATTCTTCAATTCTTCAATTCCCCAGTTCCTCAGTTCTTCAATTCCCCAGTTCTTCAATTCCCAACCCTCACAAGTTCAGCAGGCGCGACAGATCCTCCTCCGTCGCCTGCCGTTCGATGATGGTGCGGCCTTGCGCATCCGTCATCTCAAAACGGCCGTTCCGGACCTGCTCCTTCATACCGTTGCGATGAATGACGGTGACCTTATCGCCGTCGATCGAAAGCGTGTCGCCGGTCGCGGCATTGGTGTAGCTATTCTTGCCGCCGGGATTGGTGTTGCCCTTGCCGCTGTTGTTGCCCGGCCCGGCATTGGGGTTGCTCCCGCCGGCATTGCTGTTGCCGTTGTCGCCCTGGCCATTGCTGTTGCCGTTGTTGCCACTATTGCCGGAATTCGAGCCGCCGGCCGATCCCGAATTGCCGCCGTTGCCGCTTCCACCACCGCCGTTCCCCCCGTTACCACCGTTGCCGTTGCCGGCGGCGGTGGCTGCGGCAATCCTCGGCACGCCGTCAAAGGTGATGTGCCAGGGCGCAAACGTCAGCGCCAGCGCGCTAAACACACGCAGCGCGAGCCAGGCGAGCCTGCTGAAGGGGCGGTTTCGCATATCTTCTCTTCGTTCCGGTCCCACTTCCGCATGGCTGAAGCTCCGCTCACGGCAGAACCGGTGTCTTGACCTGGGCAAGAATTCATATCCGGCGGGGCGACGAAAGCGGCCCACGACCCTTGCCCCCACCCGTCGGACCATTTTCAGGCGCCATGGCTGACCAATGTCGCAGCGGACAGGCTTTGCCGGCGCAAAAAATTACCCCCGCACGAAGGCGGGGGCAAGGTGAGTAGCCAAGTTCTATCGCAAGACGATCAGGACCGCAGAGACGAAGCAAAAGGTGGCAACCTGATTTTGCAGCGCTGACCTTCGGTCCCTTAAGATCTAATCCGGATAAAACCTCACTCCCACAAACTCTGTCTCACAAATTCTTCAGGCGATTGAGATCGGCCATGGTGGCCCTGCGGTCGACGATGGTGCGTCCGTACTTGTCTTCCATCCTGAACCGGCCGTTCTCGATCGTCTCCTTCATTCCATTGCGGTGCGTGACCTGGATGCTGCTGCTGGTGGCCTCGACCTTGTCGCCAGTAACGGCGTTCACATGGCTATCGACATCCGCGGTACCTGCCGCGCCGGCGCTGCTGCTCGTGCCGTTATTGCTCTTGCCGTTGTTGCCGCCGCTATTGCCGTTTCCACTGTTGCCGCCGCTATTTCCGCCACCGTTCCCGCTGTTGCCGCCGCCGCTTCCGTTTCCACCACCGCCGCCATGACCACCGCCGCCTTTGTCGGCATAGGCCTTGGTAACGACGAGACCATCGACGGAGAGACTGACAGGCGCGACGACAAGCGCCAACGCAGCCAGCGCTGGCAAGACTAGCCTGCAGCCCCCGCGCGATGCGCGCATTCGGTTCTCCCCATGCCAGCCCTTCAGCCCGTCGGCCAAACTACCCCACCGGCAATGTCGCAGCATAAGCATCCCCAATCAGCAGCGCATAAGGAAGTGGCCCACGACCCTTGTCTTGTCCACTCGGACCTATTGCAACTTAGTCATAGGACCTAAGTCTTATTTCAACCACTGAGTGCGGTCCGACATTGCCGCAGCAAGGGTGTTTTCCAAAGCCAACCAATCGCTTAACGGCCGGCGAGTTGCGAAGCAGTTCCGGACGGAAGGCTAAGGCGAAGCGTCGAGCCCTTACCGTTTCGTGCTTTTCCGCAAATCGCCCGGCTCAGAGATGGATTCAGGCCGGCAAGGGCACCGGCCGCCGCGCCGCGACCGCCGTGCCGAAGGCGGCGGCAATGACGGCGGCGACGCCCGCGCATTGCAAAAGGTTGAGCTTCTCATGCAGAAACAGGAAGCCGGTCAGCGCGCCGCCCGCCGGCTCCAGGCAAACCAGCATGCCGTAGACCTTGGCCGACATGCGCGCCAGCACCAGCATTTCCAGATAGAAGGGCAGCGCGCTGGAGAACAGGCCTACCACGGCCGCGCCCGCCATGATGTGCGGGTCGGTGAGATAGGGTTGAGCGGCGCTGAAGCCGAAAGGCAGCGCCAGCATGGCGGCGATCGCCATGCCGTAGGCGGAGGTGCGCACGCCGAGCTCGGCGCCGGCCTTCTGCGCGAAGATGATGTAGAGCCCCCAGCAGGCGCCCGCTGCGAGCGCCAGCACCACACCCAGCGGATCGAGCCCGCTTCTGGCATCGGCAAAGGGCGAGAGCAGCACGATGCCGGTTATCGCCAGCGCCACCCAGACGAGGTCGAGCAGGCGCCGGGAGCCGAGCATAGCGACGAACAGCGGCCCGGTGAATTCGAGCGCCACGCAGATGCCGAGCGGAATGCGCTGGAGCGCCGCGTAGAACAGCATGTTCATGGCACAGACCGTGATGCCATAGGCGGCGAGCCAAGGCAGGGTTTTCCGCGAGGGCAGCACCTTCCAGGGCCTCAGCACCGCCGCCAGCATCAGCGCGCCGATGGCGAGCCTCAGCATGGTCGTGCCTTCCGAGCCCAGCACCGGGAACAGCCCCTTGGCAAAGGCAGCGCCGACCTGAACCGACAGGATGGCGCCGAGCAGCCCCAGGACGGGCATTGCGCCGATGTGGGTCTCCGGCTTCGCGGTCTGCGTCGAGGTCAATCCTGGCTCCATCCGTGGTTCGGGAATGGAGATAGGGCGCGGGGCCTGCGCTGTCGTGAGGCAGTGCGGGGCGGATGGTGGGACAAGAGAGTGAGGTTTACGCCTTCGCCATCGTGGCGCGGAGCAACGAGCGAAGCGACGCGCGCAAACCCAGGGTCATGCCGTGGCGCTAAAGCGTTGCAACGCGCATGGAATTCCGCACCGCCGCGCTCCAAGTCGAAGGCAACGGCGTGGATCCTGGGATCATGCCGAGGATGACGAAGCGTTGGCGCAGGCCCCACTCCGGCCGCAGCGCGGCCACCTCTCCCCCGCCTTGGGCGAGGGAGAGAAAATGCGCCGGCGTTATCCCGCCATGGCGAGCGGCGCGGCGCTCTTGTTGGGGATCTGGATGTCGATCTCCAGCGTCGACATGGTCGCGCCGCGGTCCATCGAGACCTGGAGGTAGTCCTGGTCGATCTGCACATGCTTGGCGATGACCGCCATGATCTCCTCGCGCAGGATGGAGACGAGATCCGGCTGGCCGCGGCTCTGGCGCTCATAGGCGAGCAGCAGCTGCAGCCGCTCGCGCGCCACCGGCGCGCTGGTGCGCCGCTTGAAGAGATCGAGGATGCTCATGCGGCCCTCCTTCCGAGAAGCCGGTCGAGGAAGCCCTTGCGTTCGAAGGGGACGACCACCGGCAGGTCCTCGCCTTCCAGGCGTCTTGCCGCTTCGAGGTAAGCCTTTGCGGCACCATTGAGCGGTTCTGAGAGCGTGACGGGCGAGCCGAGATTGGAGGCCCGCAGCACATCCTGGCTTTCCGGGATGATGCCGAGCAGCGGCGTCGAGAGTATCTCCAGCACGTCGTCGATCGACAGCATCTCGCCGCGCGTGGCGCGCGCCGCGTCATAGCGCGTGACCAGCACGTGTTTTTGCACCAGCTCGCCTTGCTCGGCCTTCATGGTGCGGGCGTCGAGCAGGCCGATGATACGGTCGGAGTCGCGCACCGACGAGACTTCCGGATTGGTGACGATGACCGCCTCGTCGGCGAAGCGCATGGCGAGCTGGGCGCCGCGCTCGATGCCGGCCGGGCTGTCGCAGAAGACATAGTCGAACACCGATCGCAGCCGGGCGATGACTTCCGCCACGCCCTCTTCGGTCAGCGCGTCCTTGTCGCGCGTCTGCGAGGCGGGCAGCAAATAGAGAGTCTCCAGCCGCTTGTCGCGGATCAGCGCCTGCGACAGCTTCGCCGTGCCCTGGATGACGTTGACGAGGTCGAACACCACGCGGCGCTCGGCGCCCATGATGAGGTCGAGGTTTCTCAGGCCGACGTCGAAATCGACCAGCGCCACCTTCTTGCCTGTCCTGGCCACGGCGGCGCCGAGCGCGGCCGTCGAGGTTGTCTTGCCGACGCCCCCCTTGCCCGATGTGACCACGACTACCTTGCCCATATATCCAGCCTCCATTGGCGGTTTTTATTCTCTGGCCGTGCCAGGCACGGCGGGATCTTTCGCTTTTGGTGCATGTCGTTCTCCCAAAACCGCTGCACTTTGGGGCGACATGCACTGATAACCTTCGCACACGAAACCGGTCCGAAGCTTGCGGCCAACAACTCAGCCGAGCGGCACCACGCACAACGCATCATTGTCGAGGAAGGCCTGCACGGCCTTGCCGCGCGACACCCCTTCCATCTCCTCGGCCGTGGTATACCAGCCGTCGACGGCGAGCAGCTCGGCCTCGTTCTTGCGGCAGAAAATGCGCGCCGCAATATTGCCTTCCGAGCCGGCGATCGCTCGGCCGCGCAGCGTGCCGTAGACATGGATCGAGCCGCCGGCGACGATTTCCGAGCCGGACGCGACCGAGCCCAGCACGATCACGTCGCCATGCGGATGGAAGACCGACTGCCCGGAGCGGATCGGCGCCTTGATCATCAGCGTGCCGGCGGCAGGCGCCGGCACGGCGCCCTGCCCTGGCTTTTCCGGTTCGGTCTGGGCCGGCTCGATCCTGACCGCTTCCAGCCTTGCCAGCTCGGGATCCACCGGCTCATCGCCGGCCGCCTGCAGAACCTCGGCAGGCGCCGCCGCCTGGATCGTTTCCCGGGCCGCCTCGGCCCGCTCCCCGGCGGCGGCCATTTCCAGTTCTTCCGCCCGCGCCTTGCGCGCGGCCCGGCCAAGCAGCCCCTCGGCGGTCGCCTCCTTGGCGCCGGCCAAGAGCGGCGGCAATTCGGACCCGAGTTCGGCGCCTTCGAGCTCGATGGCATAGACGCGGATGCCGCGCGAGCCGAGCACGCCGACAAGCGCTGCGATCTCCTCCGGCCCCGGTTGCAAGGTGTTCAAATCCAGCACCACCGGGCGCCCGTTGAAATAGCCGGGCGAATTGGCGATCCAGTGATCCAACCCCTCCAGCCAGTCGGCGATCGGCGCTTCCGGCGTCAGCGTGAAAGCGACGAACGAACGGGCGCGAAAGCGGATCGATTTGTTGTGCAAAGGGGCGGCGAAGGTCACGTCCGGGCGAATCCTTACTCAATGGTTAAAGGGTGCCGGGCTAATGGTTAACAAAAGGTTAATTTCGCGGGTGGCGACCGTTAAGGATATGGCGCGGCTAAGTTTTGTGGCGGGGCGGTCACAGGCTCCGCGTGGGCGGTCGCGAATGCTGGCAGCGCCATGCGCGCACGAGTCGGGCGTGTGAAGCGGCTAATATACGCAGGTATGAGCAGCGGGCATCCTCCGGACCGAGACTTTCTACTCTTTCCAAGCCAAGGGGGATGAGCATGGGCTTCAATCGGCAAGACAGCAAGCGAGCAGGCGCGACAACCGCGACAATGGCGGCGCTGATGCTGCTTGGAGGATGCATGACGCATTCGCCGAGCGGACCAGCGGTCAGCCGCGACGAATGGCTTACAACGTCCGATGCGGACAAGGTGGTCAGCTCGATGAGCGCCAAGGGAATGATGCCGGCGACCATCGACTGCCGGTTCGACAACACCGCGCCAGGCCAGGTGGCCTACCGCTCGAAATTCACCTGGAAGCAGGCGCCTGCCAACACGCGCTACCACTGGGAAGTCGGCGACCCGACCTACCTCGCAAGCAAGGACGTCGCATCCAACAGGGCTGGTCTGAGGCGGGTGTTCGCGAAGACCGTACGGGATGCGGCGACGGGACAGAAAGTCGGCTGCTCGATCTGGGCGAGCAGCAGCTAGAGAAGCGACTTGCCGATTGGCGATCGAACCTCTGCACAAGTCGCGGTCGGCAGCTCAACGACTCTCATTTGCTGCGGTTTTGCTGGCCAGACAGGAAACAAAGGCGCACGATACGATCTCGCTGGTGCGGCGAGGACAGTCCGGCTTGATCTCTTGCTGAATAGGTCGGGCTGTCCAGGAGCCTCTCCTTGGTCTTGCATGCGAACTCAGCTTTTGCTTGCGGCTGGTTTCCCGCCGGCTGCCTAGACATCGCGTCGTTCAAGCTACTTCCCGTTCGCCCACCCGATAGTCTCACTACAAACAGTGCTTGCTATGTTGCGCGCCCCGGCCTAAGCGCAGTGATGGCAAATGAAAAATTCGACCAGTCGGTGACGATCATCGTTGATCCGGCCGGCGGACGGGAGGCAATCGGCGATGCCGCCGCCTGTCTGGACTTCCTGCTTCGAAGATGGCGCGGCAAGCGAAGCGACAAGCACCGTGCAGCCATTCAGGCCTGCACGGATGTAAACAGCGGGCGCCGACCGGCTTCATTCGCGCGCAAGGCGTTCATAGCGGCCGCCCGCGAGGCGGCCATTCTTGTGACGCCTTAAGGCTGCTCGCGCGGTCTGAAATTCCTACTTTCGATGTCGATGATCTCGCCGCAATTTTCACACTCCATCTGGGTGTGAGTGCGTATCCAGCCCACACGCGTTTTCGCCTGGTGATGGCACCGCGGGCACTCCACATCGATTTCGAAGTGATCGGACTCTCGTTGTGTCATTGCGGTTCCAAGGCCGGCCTGCCTAATGCGACATCATCGGTTGTCAGTGCTCCCCTCCCGCTCGTCTTCCGGATCCACCACTTTCTCTTTCGCCACCTTGGCCGCGAGCTTCGCCTCTTTCTTTGCCGCCTTCGCCTGATCGCGTTTGCTGCGCTCGTATCGGTAGTTGGGTTTCATCGCCATGGTGTTTCTTCCGGTTTAGGCAATTTGCGCCTTGGGATTGGACATGCCCAGGAGCGGGAAAGACAGTTCGCGAGACACAAGGCCCAAAATAAGAGGCACTTGTCAGGTGGCCATCATGTCAAATGAGGCGATTGCGTTCTGCGACCTGACGTGCCCGCCGCAAGGTGCCGTCAGTGTCGGCGAGCTTGCGCCTTGCTGCCTCGTCCTTCCTGACCGTCAGCCGCGCGGACATGATGGTTGAGGACCTGACGATCGGCTTGATCACGGCGGACGGCGTCTCGGGGGTTTTCATGGAACGCATCGGCATTATCCTTTCTTGTAGCAGCCAGGGCTAAGGCTATTCGCGGCTGCGCGCTTTTCCCTGCGACATTGGCTTCCTGCCTATCGGAAGCCGGAAGCCGTGAGCGTGTAGGAGTTTCGGCGCTCGCGCGCATACGCTTTGCTGGCGGCGTCCTGGATGGAGCTGCGCAAGGCGTCGAATGCCGAAAGGTATGCCATCTCGGCCGTTTCCTTGCTCCCAGCATCGCCAAATGTCCCAAGGACCTCGACCTCGACGAAGAAGCGGACCTGGAACATACCGTCATGGCCAATGAAGCAGACGGCGCGGCGCGTTTGATCGAAACTCCGGCTGGGATTTGGAAAGGCGAGCGTCATGGGTTGCCCACCCGTGTTTCAGCGTATTCAGCTGCTGCCGGCCGGGTGCTATTCCATTCTTTTCGAGCCTCGACGTTGCGACGGTTGAGATCCAGCATGCTCGTCGTCGCATGCGCACGTGTCAGCCCGACCATCGGTGCGCCGTCGACATGCGCCGGAATTCCAGTGAAGACATGGTAGACGGTCCAGGAATGATCCGCTTCGACGCGGCGGCCGTATTGATGATCCCTGAAGGCGTGGCCCGACCAGCTTCTGGTGTTTGGCGAACAGCCGGATACGGCCTTGTGGCCCGCCTCGGTCTCGCCGTTGGCCATGGACCTGTTCATACCTGTCTTTCCTCGCCTTCCTGCGCGGCGATAATCTCCGAATAAAGCGCCGCGCCGTCAGCTTCGGAGATCGTGACCGCATCCGGCCACTGCGGCATGTTCAGCGTCCTCGCCAGAAGCCGCGCAATCTCGATTGCATCCTCGAGACCCGTTGCCAGCACCGTCTCGCGGCCGATGACGGCATGCGCGTCATCGCTGACGCGCGTGCGATAGAATTCGATCACGACCTTCATCGAAACCAGCGCAATGGCATCGAGCCCTTCGCGCTGAGGCCGGCGCCTTGATTGAACAGGCTCTCAGGCCTGGTCGGAATTCTTCCCTGCTTCCGCGTCCTCATCTCGCGATTGGAGCGCTGCCGTCTCTTGGCCATGTCCGAACGTCCTTTCGATCAGCATCAGGCCAGGGTCCGAGGCCGGGGTTCCGGCCGATTCCAGCCTGTCCTCGGTCACCACGCGCTCATGCGGTTCGGTGTCGCTGCGGATGCGGTATTGCGGCGAGTTTTCTTTTGGCGGCAGCGTGCCGGTGACGTGGTAGACCTCCGCGGTCAACGTCCGGAAATCTCCCTTCAGACGGACCGCCTGTCCGATGTCGAACAAGCGCGGCGGGGCGCCGTGCCGTATCGGCCGTGTGTTGCGCTGCATAAGGCTCGTCATGATTGTCTCCGGTCGTCTTAGAGCGCCGCCTCGAGAGAGGCCGGTTGATGTTTTTACCGTGCGAACCATTGTGCGGAGGATCGCCGGCAGGTGAATGAAAGAGGCCGCGTCGCGGGAAAGGCCCTTCCAGGCCTCCTCGTCGAGGTCGGTAAGATACCCTGCGGTCGCGGCGCGCCTGAAGCGCGACAGCACCAAGGAGAGCCGAAGCAGACGACGACGGTGGACGCAATGCGAATGGCCACGATTGCAGCTTTCCCGTGAAAACATGCTAGGATGGACTTCCGCGTTATTTCAGTCGAACCGCTGGAACTGTTTGCGGTGCTGCCAGTACATCCGTGGTCAGCGCCCTGCGTCGTTCCAGGGTTCAAACGAGCAAGCTGCCGCGCCGGACCGGCGCAACGCTTCGCTATCGAAAATTCGGAAAGGATTGGCGCGGCTCCGACGGGGCGAAAGCCAAACTCAACCAAATCAACACTTTTTGTATGCGCCTCAATTGCGCTCAAAGCAAGACTTACGCGCCTGATATTTTTTCCCCGGGTAAATAGAAATCTCAGGTCCGGGCCTGAAACAGCGGTAAATCGATTTGCGGGCGCTGACCTAGTTCCTGAAATCTTCCAATTATTTTACCGAAGCATTTTTGGGTTTCCCGGCAGTTAGCGGCGACCGGGAGGAATGCAAGCATGACAAACCGCTACGCACCGACGATGGATAAGCCGAACAGCTGGACCGTTTTCGACGTCTTTAGCGGCCAACCTGCCGAATTCAAGCAGAAGCCGACAGTCGCGCGCTGCTTCGCGGCAACGCGGCGCTTCACCTACTCGCACTGGCGGCGCGGGCCGCCGTCGAAGGGCTGGTAGGTGTTGTCCTGCGGATCGTAGGAGCGGTAGCGGCTGAAGCAATCGTCGACGTGGGCGGCCGAGATCTGCCGGCCCTGTGCCCGCACGGCCCCAGCCTCGGGCGAGATCTCTTCCGGCGGGCCGCCATAGGTGGTGGCGTAGCCGTCGCCCGACGGGGCGTAGCCTTCCATCTCGGCCTGGTCGTCGCTCGTCTGATCATCGGCCGCGGCGGTTTGCCGATCGTTCCCGACGGCTTGGCCATCCCGGCCTTGCCGATCGTTTGAGCCGGTCGAGGCGGTGGGGTCGCCCATCGGATCGTAATAGGGTGAGATGCAGGGGCGCAGCTCGCCGCTGTAGGAGCGGTAGCTGTTTTCCGCCGGACGGTAGCTGCGATAGCGTGCCGAGCACCATTGCAGATGGGCCACGGGCAATTGCTGCTGGGCCTGCTCATCGGCCGGAGCCGGTTGGGAAGGCTGGATCGCGTCAGGCTCGGCTGCGGGCTGGTTCGGCTGAGCGGTCGTGGGCTGCAACTGCTGCGGCTGCGCGGGTGCTGTTGGAGCCGCGAGCGTCGCCGTCTGCACTGCGCTGTCGGTCTTGGCCGGCTCGCCCCCTGGGGCGGGCGCGACGGCAGCCTGCTGGGCAGGAATGCGCTGAAGATTCTGCTTTTGCGGATCGACCGGCTGAGCGTCCTTGGTCCAGAGCTCGGAAACGCCGATCGCAGGCGTCAGCTGGCGCACCGGCTTGGCAGCGAGTAGCCAGGTGGCGAAGGCGAGCCCGCTGGCGAACACGGCAAGGGTCAGCACGAAGCCGCCGACGATACCCAATAAAGCCTTCATGCCGCGCTCCTTTAGTCCCCGCTGATAGAATGCGGAGCGTGGAATCCGGTTCCCACAGGAAGAGGGCGATGTTGCGACCCGGTGGTAACAAACGAACGGCCCCGCGTGCTCCGGGGAGGAGCACGCGGGGCTTCGAGAGGATCGCTAGGTGAACCCAGCTGGGGACTAGGCAGCTAAGGACTTTACGATGATCCAAACGGATCGATGACAGTGTCGCCCCTTTGGCAAGACGCCGCATCGTGCAAACAGAGGAATAAACGCAGGTCGTTCACATGGCAGTCCCAACGCCTCGGACCGATGTTTGTCGCAGCCGGCGGCCACAAACTCCCGTCGGTCAGGCCCGGCAACCGGCTGATTGTCCCCAACGAGACGGCCGGGCCGCGCTTGAGCGACCTGCGGGCGCTCAGCAGTCCGCCACCACCTCGCTGTAGCTCCTCGCCTTCCCGTCCTGGCCGCGAATGCGCCAAGTCTGGCCGTCCCGCCCTTCGATATGGCTCGCTGCCAGCGGCACCTTGCCGCCGCCGTCCGGCAGGTCGATGACGTAGGTCGGGTTACAGATGCCGGAGAGCCGCCGGCGCAACTCCGCGACCAGCGCCTGGCCTTGGGCAATCGTCGTGCGGCGGTGCGCCATGCCGCGCGCGAGGTCGCCGTGATGCAGGTAATAGGGTTTTACGCCGAGACGGTACATCAGCTCGAGGCAGAGCTCCTCCAGCACCTCGACCGTGTCGTTGACGCCTTTGAGGAGAACGCTCTGGTTGAGCAGCACGAAACCCGCCAGGCGCATCGTGCGGCAGGCCGCCTCGGCTGCGGCGGTGAGCTCGCGCGGATGGTTGAAGTGCGTGACCACCGTCACCATCAGCCGGCCCTGCAGCGCCTCGATCATACCGGGCGTGACGCGCGACGGCAGCACCACCGGCACGCGGGTGTGGACGCGCAACAGCCTGAGATGGGGGATCGCCTCCAGCCGGGCGCGGATATCGGCCAGCGCCTTGTCCGGCAGCGACAGCGGATCGCCACCGGTCAGGATCACCTCGCGGATTTCCGGGTGCCCGGCTATGTAGGCCAGCGCCGGCTCCAGCGCTTCGCTGGTGTAGCCGCGGCCGATCGAGGTCAGCGATTCCTTACGGAAGCAGAAGCGGCAATAGACCGCGCATTGATAGGTCGGGAACAAAAGCACGCGGTCGGCATGGCGGTGCGTCAGGCGCGGCACCGGGCCGAAGGCATGATCGCCGATCGGGTCGTCGAGCTCGCCTTCGGTGGCGACGAGCTCGCCCGGCGACGGGATCACCTGGGCGCGGATCGGATCGTTGGGGTCGCTCCAGTCGATCAGGTCGAGATAGGGTTTGGGCACGCGCACCTTGTGCGCCGCCGCGGCTTCTTGCATGACGGCGCGCTCGGCGGCCGAAAGCGGCAGGGAAGCGAGGTCGCGGACATGGCGCACGCCGGCGCGGACTTCGGCTTGCCAGGCGGCGTCGGGGGCGGCCGGTTGTTTGAGATCGGTGGTCATTGCGGTTCTCTGGTTCGCCGTCCCTATCGGCCGGATGGTCGATGCGGTCAACCGCATACCGCGTTGGGAATTTGGAGCACCCTCACCGCTCGAAAGGCTGGAAAGGCGTTGAGCGGCGAAGCTTGCGTTCCTTCGCGCAACCGTCGTCGCCTGACTCACTCTCGACTTTCGCGGCAATCGACCAGCGCCGTCTTTTCAGGCAATCTCGTGCCAACGGCGATCATGGGGAGATGGTCTGCCGGCGAGGGAGGGTTGTCATGACCAAGACGCAGGCGCTGCCGCGCTATGAGGATGCCGTTGCGCAATTCCGCATCGAGGACGAGATCGCGCGC
>NZ_VFWS01000580.1:0-1110 GCF_006443065.1 Mesorhizobium sp. B1-1-5
GGATCGGACTTCTCTTTCCATTGCCGGCCTCTCCATCGAGGCCCGCAAACAGCCGTGCGCGCTACCAAAGTGCTCCGCCGGTGACCTGTATGTTATCCATGGTAATGCCCTTGGCCATATCCGAGCAGCGGAACACGGCCAGCGCCGCGATCTCCTGCGGCTGGAGAATGCGCTGCTGGGGGCTGCCCCTGGCGATCTCGGCCATCGCGTCCTCGGCCGTGCGGCCCTTGCCCTCGCGCTCGACGACCTGCGCCACGTTGCGGCGCATCAGTTCGGTCTCGACCCAGGTCGGGCTGATCATGACGCAGGTGACGCCATGCGCCGCCCCTTCGAGCGCCACGCAACGGGTGAGGCCGAGGAGACCGGCCTTGGAGGCGCAGTAAGCGGGATTGTCCTTCCAGCCGACCGAGGCGGCGGTCGAGCCGATGTTGACGATGCGGCCCCAGCCGCGCTCGATCATGCCGGGCAGCACAGCGCGGGTGGCGCGGAAGGCGCCGGTGAGATTGGTGTCGACGATCTTGTACCACAGCGCGTCGGAATGGCCGCAGACCGGCTGCTCGGCCGTGGTGCCGGCGGCGTTGACCAGGATGTCGACAGGACCCACCGCCGCCTCGGCGTCGGCCGCGAAACGGTTCGTGACGTCGGTGTCGCGCACGTCAAGATGGGCGGCGTAAATCCTCGTTCCATGCGCGCCGAGAGCCGAACGCACGCGCTCTATCTCGTCAGCGCCGGGATAGTAGGCGGCGTCGGATCTCTCCACGCCGCCAGGTGCGACATAGGAACCGACGGCGACATTGGCGCCGGCCTGCGCCAATGCCGTGGCAATCGCCAGGCCCATTCCGGAGAAGCCACCGGTGACGATTGCGCCGCGGCCGGAAAGGTTTGTCATCGGGCATGGCCTCCGCACGGCACGGGACGGTCCATCAGTCCCGAGAGGATTTGAACTTCATAGGCCAACATAACCTCGATCGAAGCCCGTTTCGAAGCCGGTGACGAAACTTGTGTCCTTGGCATCAGCTTCCCTTGTCCATCGGCTCGAGCGGCTTGCCCAGCCAGTCGCGGTAGAAACCTTCCAGGTCGGGTTCGAAATCATGCACGATGGGATAACCC
>NZ_VFWS01000581.1:0-1109 GCF_006443065.1 Mesorhizobium sp. B1-1-5
CGTCGAGCACGATGAGATCGACCTGTGCACGGCGCAGGTTCGTTTCCATCTCGGGGCCGTCGGCGGCAACCGATGTGTGCAGGCCGCGCTTCTGGAATAACTCCTGCAGCAGGTCGCGAATGCCGTTGACGTTCTCGTTGACCTGCGCCGCCAGCCGGCCCGATCTCGTGTCGTTGAAGAAACCGACGCCGAGCTTCATCAGGTGATCGAAGATGCGGCGCTGGTAGCGCGCAACCAGATTGTTGCCGACGGTCGCCAGCGTCACCGCCTGGCCGTAGCCGGCGAAACCGCGCACGAGAAAGGCGCCCATGACGCCGGCGCAAATCCACACGATCAGATCGCCGCGCCGCTCATAGAAGATCTGGTTGACGACCGGGCTCATGATCCAGGCGGTGAAAGCGGTCGTGGCGGATACCGCCAGCAGGCAGGCGCCGGCAAAGATGTAGGACCAAAGGTAGTCGCGGCCGTTCTCGGCGATGATACGGCGCAGCACCGCCCAGACCTCGCCGGGAGTGGCTTTCTGCTTATGTGGAGCTTGGAGTGTCAAATCGGCAGCGCTTCGTGGTTTCCGCTTGGTGGGACCGGGCTGCACACAGCATCCCTTCTGGCGCCCCTCTTAGCGCCAAGCGGCCGGCTTGCCTATGCCCGCGCCTGATTAACTTCGTCGCGGGGACCGAACGGACGCCTGGTCCGTCATGCGACCCAGCCTAGGCCTGCCAGCGGCGGCCCGCGGTCTGCACGCCGAACAGCGAAGGGTTCCTGGCGTAGGCGGCGAGGCCCAGAAGGGCCGCCAGCGGATGGGTGATGACATAGACGGGCATGGTGCGCATCAGTTCGCTGTGCGGGGCCTTGTCCTCGAAGGCGGCGCGGAAATTGCCCTGTTTCAGCGCCGGCACGATCTTCTGCGCGATGCCGCCGGTGAGAAAGACGCCGCCACGGCTCATGAACACCAAGGCGAGATCGCCGGCGGTGCGCCCAAGGCAGGTGACGAAGATCTCCAGCGCTTCCTGCGCAACCGGATCGGTCCTGGCAAGTGCCGCTGCGGTGATCTCGGCCGGCGTGGTGAAGGGCGACGGCTTGCCGTCCGCCTTGGCCACCGCCCGGTAGAC
>NZ_VFWS01000582.1:0-1108 GCF_006443065.1 Mesorhizobium sp. B1-1-5
GCTGTGCGGCGCCTTCTTCACCATCGCGCTCGACGCGCTGGGCTCGACCGCCTTCATGCGCTCGGTCCGCTCTTATGAGCGGGCGCAGATGGCTGCGGTCTACCGCACTTATCTCGACTTTTCCGAACTGACGCCGCCGCTGGTCTACTCGGTGGTGCTGGCCTTTTTCGGACTGGGCTCGGTTTTCGTCACGCTCGGCCTGCTTGCGGCGGTCTGCGGTTATGTCACCTGGCGGTATCTGCCGAAGTCGCTGTGAAGCTTACGGCACAAGCGCAGCATGTCGTTCGCGTACCCAATCGTGGAAGCGGTGGAGGTCGTACTCCTCCGGCATCAGCACGCCGGCCTTATGGCGCATGGAGCGCAGCCCTTTCTGGTTGACCTCGCAGATCGCGGCATCCTCCTCCAGCACCTGGGTGCCGAATCCGACGATGTTGTCGATGTCGGTGGCGGCGAGCGCGTCGGGCGCGAACAGCCATTCGGCGGTCAATTCGGTCTGCTCGGGGCCAAGCGGCACCAGCCGTACGGACCTGACATAGTCGACGTGGCCGACGATGAACATCGAGGGCAGGCTGGTGGCGTAGGTCTGGCCGGCGGCGTGCTCGGCCGGCGTCAGGCCCGAAAAGACCGGCCCATGCGCCTGGCCGTCACGTGACCATGTTTCGGCACCCGCCCGCAGCCCGCCGGAAAATTCCGGCGCGTCATTGTCGGCATGGCGGGTCCATTCGGGGTCGTCATGCCGGCCCATCAGGCCGCGGCCGTAGATCGGCACCAGCCGCGACAGGTCCTTGTGGACGCCGGGGCAATGCAGGCATTCGTTGAAGTTTTCCCAGAAGATCTTCCAGTTGCAGTTCATCACCTTGCGCAGCACATGGCCCGATACCAGCGATTCCAGCGGCCAGTTGCCGAGATCGGCGGAGGCCGGGTCGAAGGATGAGTGCGCCGAGCCGGCGGCATCTTCCGCGAGATTGACGAAGACGAAGCCGCGCCAGACCGACAGCGCGACGCGATAGAGCGGATGGTCCGCCTTGTCGAAACCTTCGGGCAGCGTTTTCGATGGCACGCGCACGAGCTCGCCGCGCAGCGAATAGGACCATGCGTGGTAGGGGCA
>NZ_VFWS01000583.1:0-1108 GCF_006443065.1 Mesorhizobium sp. B1-1-5
GTCACTGCGCTTTGCGATGAAATTTTCCCGTGCTTGCAACTGAGTGCGATAGCTGGGGGGCCCTAAGCGAGATGGAAGGGTTGTGTGGATGCCGCGACGTTTCAATACAGACTTGTCTCCGACATTCATTCCGAGTTTGGACGGAGAATTTTTACGGGGCCGCCAAATTCGCGGATCGCATCGTGCCGGCTCGCGCCGACGACGCGAAGACGATCTTGCTTCTTGTGGGCGACACCGGCTTACAAGTGTCGTGGACCGCCTGTGCGACCGCTTCCGCGCCGTCCTCGATATTCCCGGCAATCACTATTGGTACGGCGGGACCGAATGGGACGGCGGCGCCGCGCCCAACGGGACAACTACGTCGTCGATCATACCTTTTCGGCGTCATCGCGGCGACGCTGTAGACAGACTTCCGCCAGATCGATCCTTTTGCCGAGCGGGATTGCGTGGGCGCCATGAACGACTTTCTGCTAATCCCCGGCCTGACACGCGGACGCTTCCACTGCCTGTGACGTTGTTGCCTGCCATCGCGCTCCTTTATTCCGATAGCGGTCAGCTGAAAGTCGCATGCCGGACCGCTCGACATTGTTCGAATTGGCAACTAATAGCGATAGCGGAAACCTCTATGATCGACTTACCCATTCGCGATGGATGTTGTCATGGATGCTATTGTCTGGATCGCATTGCTCCTCGCATGCCTGCTTTCATACGAGATGCCGATCTATATCGCGCGCCTGACAGGATATGAGGCCGAACTCGCCTCCCTCTGGGCGACGGGCTGGGGGGACAATCTCGCGGGCCGCGTGGTTTTTGTGGCTGTCTACATGGTTGCGGGGTTGGTCTCCTGGCTCCTCCCAGTTCTCCTGATTTATGTACTTATACATCCGCGATACGGCGCGTCCTGGCGCCCTCGCGTCGCTGCGATTGTGTCCTTTCCGTTCCTGCCGTTCAAGCCGTGGTATCATCGGCTTTACCAGGATATTGAGGCGAGAGCGGAACAGACGGAACGCAAGCGAGGCCTCAAGCAGCTATACAAAAAAGAGTTTTCCGACCAGTTCCCCTCATTCGCGAATTTCGAGCACTTCTATAATTGGTCGGAGACAAACGG
>NZ_VFWS01000584.1:0-1106 GCF_006443065.1 Mesorhizobium sp. B1-1-5
AAGGTGATGGCAAGCCCGATCGCCGCAAGCAGCAGCACCGATCCCAGCGAAATGCCGTACCAGATGTTCTGTCCGGCGTCCCACAGGGCCAGCGTCGAATTGATGTTGGCGATTGCCGCTGTCGCCGCTTCCTTCACTGCGCCCGACGCATTGGCCTCTGCCGAGGTGAGCAGCGATACCGCATCGCGGTCGCCGCGCGCGCCGATCAGGGCGATTGCCGCGAGCTTGTCGGCATCCGGCCGATCCGAGCTCAGGATCGACGCGGCACGAGCCTGTTCCAGCAAGGTCTTGACACTGGCGACCGTCTCATTGGCGATCGCAGCGTCGAGCGGCTCGATGTTTGCGGAATCGGGCGTCTTGAACATGGTGTCGGCGGCGGCGAGCCGCACGGCCGGATCCCTGGCGCCAAGCGTCAGCGTGCCCAGCGCATCGCGGATGGTGCGGCGCAGCGTGTTGTTGACCTTGATCTTGGTGATGTCGTCCTTGGCTGCTTCACCGGATGGCTCACCGCTCAGCGGGTCGAAAAGCTGGACCCGTTCGCCGCCTTCCTTGCCGACGAAGACCAGGGAATCGATCTTGCGGATGTAAAGATTGCCATCGGCGAGTGCCGCAAGAGGCCGCTCCACTGCCGGATCGCCGGTCGCCGCCAGGTCGTGAACGACAGCTCCCGTCTCCGAAAAACCCTTGGCGGCGGCGAACTTGGCGATGATGCCACGCAGATCGGCTTCGCCGGCGCCCGATGACGACAGCGTCGCCAGCAAGAACAGCAGTGTCAGGCCAAGTGCGCGGAAAAGGTTCATCGGCGTCAGGCGACTCTTCAGGGTTGAGTTGGACGTCCGGACGGCGAAGGAACCGTCCGGACGCTCGCGGTCATGGGCATGGACCTGAAGGTCCAGCCCGGGAGGATCAGTTTGTGCCCTTGCCGCCGCATTTGCCGGTGGCGACATTGAAGTTGCCGCAGGACAGAGGCGCCCGCCAATCGGAGCTCAAGTCCTTGGAGTCGGGCAGGTAATCCGACCACTCGTCGCCCATCACCAGCCCCGGCGTGCGCGAGACCGTCTCGAACTGGCCGTCGGCCTGGATTTCACCGATCAGCACCGGCTTGG
>NZ_VFWS01000585.1:0-1105 GCF_006443065.1 Mesorhizobium sp. B1-1-5
CCGGCGTGTCTTCCTTGACCGCAATCTCGCTCGTCTTGCCGTCGGCAGCGCGCAGCAGTGAATAGATCAGGGTGGGCTCTTCGTTGGTTGCGCTGGCGGCCACGGTGGCAGGATCGGTGGCCTGGGCCATCAATCCTTTCTGCATGTTGACCCTCAGCGCGGCCTCGTTCAGGTCGGCTTCGGTCTGCTGCCGGTCGGCGGCGAGGCTCGAGCTCAGCGTGTTCTGGGCATCGATGGCATCCTGCGTTGCCTTGCTGATCGCTTGCTTGGCGGTGAGGATGGCCGTTTCGTAGTCCAGGATCTTGCCCTGAAGGTCGGTGACGGACTGCTGCGAATCCAGCAGTCTTGCGTTGGCGACCAGACCTTTCTGGGCCAGCGGACCGATGCTGGTGAGTTGCTGCTGCGCCAGGTCGACCTGCTTCTGCTGGTTGACGATCTTCTTCTGCAGCGATTCGATCTCGGCCTGCAGAACTCCTTTCAGATCGCTGAGCGCCTCGAGCTTCAGCTTCAGCGCCTTCTGGTCAGCCGTGAGGATCGTCATCTCGTCCGCGACGATGGCCTGCAGTCTAGGATCGCCCTCGACCTCCTTCGGCACGTCGAAGCTCGACTTGCCCGCAAGGTCGGCATCGATGCGCGCGCGCTTGACGATCAGTCGAACGCGCTGATCGTCATATATGTCGAAATTGCCTTTGGCGGTGACCAGGTCCTTGCCGAGCTGCGGGCCGTAGTCGGCGCTTCGCCGGATGCCGCCGGCGATGCTGACCGCCTTCAGCACCGTAAGATCGGGCACATAGGGGAATTGGCCGGGGTTCTGCACCTCACCCGAAATATAGAACGGCCGGAACTGCGCCATTTCGACCGATGCCTCGGGCCGGTCCGACAAAGCGAGCTTGTGCTGCAGCGCCTCGCCGATCGCCGCCGCGACTTCGGCCGTTGTCTTTCCGGATGCCGGCAGCTCGCCGACGAAAGGCACCGACAGCATTCCGGCCGGCCCGACCGTGTATACGCCATTCACCGCCGACCAGTCGCGGAACGTGCCTTCGACGGTCTGCCACTCCGCGATACGGATGGTGAGCTTGTCTTGCGATCCGAGATGGTACTCGTC
>NZ_VFWS01000586.1:0-1105 GCF_006443065.1 Mesorhizobium sp. B1-1-5
GACGCCGAAACGATGCGCGCCGCCGGCATCGAAAAAGCCGACGACCTCCAGGCAATGCTTCGCGCCTGCGACTTCGTCTCAATCCATTGCGTGCTGAACGACAGCACGCGCGGCCTGATCGGCAAGGACACCATCGCGCGGATGAAACCCGGCGTGATCTTCGTCAACACGGCGCGCGGGCCGCTGGTCGACTATGACGCACTCTATGAGGCGCTTGTTTCAGGCCAGATCGCCAGCGCCATGCTGGAGACGTTCGCGGTCGAGCCTGTGCCGTCGGACTGGCCCTTGCTGCAGCTTCCCAACGTGACGCTGACGCCGCATATCGCCGGCGCCTCGGTGCGCACCGTGACCTATGCGGCCGAGCAGGCCGCCGAGGAAGTGCGCCGCTATATCGCCGGGCTGCCTCCGGTCAATCCGTGCTGAGGCGGCAGCCATGGTGTGTAAATCCGGCAGCGAGCTCGTGACGAGATGAGTGGCGGACCCGAAATCGTCGACCTTTTCGTCATCGGCGGCGGCGTCAACGGCGCCGGCATAGCCCGCGATGCAGCAGGCCGCGGCCTCTCCGTCATCCTGTGCGAAAAGGACGATCTGGCGGAAGGCACCAGTTCGCGATCGGGCAAGCTCGTCCATGGCGGCCTGCGCTACCTCGAATATTACGAGTTCCGCCTGGTGCGCGAGGCGCTGATCGAGCGCGAGGTACTCCTGGAATCGGCACCGCACATCATCTGGCCGATGCGCTTCGTGCTGCCGCACAGTCCTGACGACCGGCCGGCCTGGCTGGTGCGGCTCGGCCTGTTCCTCTACGACCATCTCGGCGGCCGCAAGCGGCTGCCGGCCACCCGCACGCTCGACCTGCGCACCGCGCCCGAGGGCGCGCCGATCAAGGACGAGTTCAAGCGCGGTTTCGAATATTCCGATTGCTGGGTCGACGACGCCCGTCTCGTGCTGATCAATGCGCTGGATGCGCGCGAGCGCGGAGCGAAGATCTTCACCCGAACCGCCTGCACCGCCGCCCGCCGGGAAGGCGGCCTCTGGTCGGTGGAGATGCGCGACGGCAAGACCGGCGTGAAAACCACCGTGCGAGCGCGGGCGCTGGTCACTGCCG
>NZ_VFWS01000587.1:0-1104 GCF_006443065.1 Mesorhizobium sp. B1-1-5
GCCCTGTTGCGTGCGGGCGCCGACGTCGGGACGCTGGCGCGGCGCCGTGTCGGCGGGGCGCTCCAGGTCAAGCGTGCCGCGTAGCGCCGTGCCGCCCGCCGGCGCCTGCGGCGCGCGAAGTTCCGGCTGTGGCGCGGGAGCGCGGCGCGGCAGAGCCGCCGCGCGGGGCGCTGCCGGGGCTTGCGGCGCCGGGCGCAGATTGCGCGATTCCGAGGGCTCTCCACCACTGCGGCCGGACTTCGCAACGATGTCCGAAAGCTCCTTCAGGGCGTTGATCTGCTCGGAAACCGCGCGGCGGATGGCCGATGTCGATTCCTTGGCCTCTTCCGGCATCTCGATGACGCCCTTCTTGAGCTCGGCGCGGGTGAGGTCGAGCTCGCTCTTGATGGCGCCGGCGGTGCGGCGCATCTCCTCGGTCGCGTCGGAGAAGCGCTTGGTTGCCGAATCGACGACGTCGGTGATGGCGTTGCGGATCTTGTCGGCCGATTCCAGCGTCCTGCCTTCCGCATTTTGCAGCGTCTGGCCGACCAGATTCTCGAACGAGCGCATGACCCTTTCGAGATCCTCCGACTTTTTGACCAGGCCGACAGCGAGATCCTCGAGTGAAGACTGCCTTTCGAGCGTGTGTTCGAGGTTGCTCTGGGCCGAGCTCAGGAGGTCCGAAGCACCGGCGAGCAGGCGGCTGTGTTCATCGAACTTGGTGGCGATCGACGCGACCTCGCGCAAGGTCGACGACGACAGTTCCGTCAGCCTTGTCGTGTTCGAAGCGAGCAGCCTTGCCGAGCTGGCGAAGGTCTGCGCCGCTTTCTCGGTGGTTGCCGCGAAGCTTTGCGTGCTGCCGGTCAGGCGTTCGTCGACCTGGCCGAGATTGGCCGCGGCCTGTTCGATCAGCTGACCGAGCTGCGCGCTCGACGTGGTCATTCGGCCGATCAGGTCGGCGACACTGTCGGATAGCGACGAGCGGGCACCTTCGACCGCCGAAAGGGTCTCGGCGGTGCGGCTGGCGAGCGCGTTGACGAGGGCTGCGTTTTCGCTGCGCAGCTTCTCGGCGGCACGTTCGGTGACCTCTTCCATGCTCTTTTGCAGTTCCGAGCCGCCCTGGGC
>NZ_VFWS01000588.1:0-1103 GCF_006443065.1 Mesorhizobium sp. B1-1-5
TATTGGAACGGCACGCGCAGGTGCTCTCGCTCGATGCCGACAAGGACTATCGGCTGGAAAAGCTTGCCCGTACGCCGGTCTATGTCACGCCCACCGATGCGGCGGCCGATGAGGCGATGGACGCGGCTTGGCAAACGATGACGCGCGGCGCGCCGACGGCCGAGACGTTGCTTGCCGTCAAGGGCCGGCAGCTGGCCGTTCCGCGCGCCGCCGGCGACGCGGCGCGTTTTTCCTTCGCCGATCTGTGCGAGAAGCCACTCGGCGCGCGCGACTATCTGGCCCTTGCCGACCGCTTCTCGACCATCTTTATCGACCACATTCCGGTGCTGGGTGAAGGCCGGCGCAACGAGGCCAAGCGCTTCATCCTGCTGGTCGACACGCTCTACGACCATCACATCAGGCTGGTGGTAAGCGCGGAAGCGCCGCCGCAGCAACTCTATGTGGCCAAGCGCGGCGTCGAGGTGTTCGAGTTCGAACGCACGGCTTCGCGGCTGATCGAGATGCAGAGCCGCGACTGGCTGGAGGATTGGGCGGAGCGGCGGAAGGCGAAGACGACGCCGGAGGCGCGGCAGGCGCCGGCTACGCCGCCTTCGTCCCAGGGCGGAGCGACGCAAAGCGAAGCGCGCACCCTAGGACGAAGATAGGCCGAACTCCTGTCAGCCTCGCTACAGTTGATAAACATACATGAGGAAGCTCTCTGCTGACTCGTGCGTCTCCTCGCGCGACTCGTAAAGCGCGCGGGCGGCACGGTTGTCCGGCTCGGTGCCGACCCAGGCTTCTTCGCAGCCATTCTCCCTGCCGATCGCAAACATCGCGTCGAGCATCTTTCGCGCGATGCCCTGGCGCTGGAAGGCCGGCGATACGCCGACCTCGTCGATGTAGAGCTCCGTCGCCTTGTCGGGATGACGGTGAATGATGGCGGCGCATTGACCGACGGTCACGCCGTCGGCGAGCGCCACGACCATGAAGTGGCCGGGTTCCCTGAGATAGACTGCCAATCGATCTGGCCTGACCGGTTCGTCGAACACATCCTCGGCGACCCGCATCACAAGGGCGTCATTGCCGGCATCAAGTCTTACGATCTCCATCTTCATCGTGTAGAT
>NZ_VFWS01000589.1:0-1102 GCF_006443065.1 Mesorhizobium sp. B1-1-5
CGACCGGTTACACCATGGCCATGCCGGCGCCCGGCGTGTTCGCGCAGATGCAGTCCAACATGGCGGCGACGCTAAACATCGACTGGGCGCTTGGGCTGGCCTCCGGCATCCTCGCCTCGCAAGGCATCACCCGCAGCAATGGCGAAATGATTGCGCTCGTCGATGCCTGGATCGCGGCCTCGCAGCCCGCCTCACTGCTCTACCAGCCCTATGTGTCGGAGGCCGGCGAGAGGGGGCCGTTCGTCGATGCCAATGCGAGAGCCGGCTTCGTCGGCATTTCCTCGCGCCACGGCTATGCCGACCTGGTGCGCGCCGTCTTCGAGGGATTGGCCTTCGCCGCGCGCGATTGCTACGCCGCCATGGGGCCATTGCCGCGCGAGATCCGGCTGACCGGAGGCGCCGCCCGAAGCCCGGCGCTGCGCAAGATCCTCGGAGCCGCCGTCGGCGCAGATATCCGCACCAGCCAGCGCGAGGAGGCCGGGGCGGCCGGCGCGGCGATGATAGCCGCGGTCTGCGTCGGCCTGTACAAGTCGATGGACGAATGCGTCGCGGAATGGGTGACGCCGCTGCTTGGCGAGGCGGAGCCGAGCGACCGGAACCTCGCCGCGATCTACGACAGGATGACCCCGTCCTACATGTTGGCGCACAAGGCGCTGCGGCCGGTCTGGCGCGCGATGGCTTCAGTGCAGGCAAATTGAGAAGTCGAGTATGCCCAGGAAAATAGCGATCATTGGCGACAACTTCATGCTTCCGGAGGTGTTTCGCGCCAAAATCGAGAAGGTCGCGAGCGGTGACCTCGATGTCAGGACATTGCAGACGGCCTGGCCCGACGAGCCGATGGAATTCGGCGATCCGGCGCTCGGCCTCGACAAGGTCAAGGAGTATTTCGGCCGTCCCGACGAGGTCGTCGAGTTCATCGGCGACGCCGAGATCCTCGTCACCCAGCTCGCGCCGCTGTCGGAGGGCATGATGCGCCGCCTGCCGGCCCTGAAGCTGGTCGCGGTGTCGCGCGGCGGCCCGATCAACATCGACATGGAAGCGGCGCGCGCGCATGGCCTCACCGTCGTCACCGTGCCCGGCCGCAACGCGACCGCCGTGGCCG
>NZ_VFWS01000059.1:0-29429 GCF_006443065.1 Mesorhizobium sp. B1-1-5
GGCTTGAACGCCCCTCGTCCTGATAGCGTTCAGGGCTGATCGTCGAGCGATTGCCGACGCCTCCGCGACGTCGTCATCCACGGGCGGAGCGACGCGAAGCGGAGCGCAGACCCGAGGATCCATTCCTTGGCCTTCGACGTGGAGTGCAGCGGAGCAGAATTCTGCACCGCAGCAACGCTTACAGGTAACGGAATGGATTCTATGGTCTGCGCGCGTCGCTTCGCTCCTTGCTCCGCCATAGAATGACGACGTGTGGGCGTTCAGGCCAACCCCAAACGTCCGCAATTGGTCCTTCGGGCGAAGGCGCTTGTCACCCATTCAGCCATGCATGCGGGCGCCCTTGGTGATCTTGTCGACGAGCTTTTTCTCGCCGCGCGTGGCGATGCCGACGACCTTGGCATCGTCCGGGGCGAATTCGGCGAAGACGGCGCGGTTGGCGAGGTCGTGGCCGGTCGCGAACATCTCCTCGACATAGGCGGATGTCGTCACGCCGCGTTCCAATGCCCGGCGGTGAATCGTACCCAGCGTCGCCGCATCGGCCGACAAGACGATGACCGGCTGGATCGACATCGGGTTGTAGAGGTTGCCGGCACGATCACGGTAAGCCTCGCCGATGATTTCGGGGAACTGCGCAACGATGCCGCTGGTCAGGAACGCGGTGACGTTGAGCTTCTGCCACACCGGCAGGTCCTCTCTGAGAACAATTGCAATTTTCGTATCGAACACCAAGATTGAGACTCCGTGACGGGCGGGACAGGCGATGGCGCAGGCTCTAAGCGAAGACGCGAAGGAAGGTCTTGAACGTTCGTGCGCGGATGCGACCAACGGCGATCGCATCGTTTCGGCTCCGGGCGGCTCGGGTCTCGAACGCATCGAGGCGCGCTTCCATGGCAACGCCTTCGAGCTGCACCGGCACGACACCTATGCCATCGGCGTGACGTTGAACGGGGTGCAGCGCTTCCATTATCGCGGCGCGCTGCAACACAGCCTGCCCGGCCAGGCGATCGTGCTGCATCCGGACGAATTGCACGATGGCGGCGCCGGCACGGAAGACGGGCTGCGCTACAGGATCCTGTATCTGGAGCCGTCCCTGCTGCTCGACTGCCTCGATGGCGAGCCGCTGCCTTTCGTTCGCGACGCCGTGATCGACGATCCATGCTTGCGCGATACGCTGCTGTCGGCGCTGGCACCGCTGGACGAGGCACTCGGCGACCTGTTCGTGGCAGATTTCGTTGCGCAGCTGGCGCAACACCTCAAACGCCATGCCGGGCAGCCGGCAAAGTCAACGGGCAAGACCGCATGGCGCGCCGCCGCGCTTGCCCGCGACTATCTCGAGGAGAATGCCGAGCGACCGGTGCGCTCCGATGAGCTGGAGGCCGTCACCGGCCTCGACCGCTACGCGCTGTCGCGCCATTTTCGCGCGACCTATTCGACCAGCCCGCATCGCTTCCTGCTGATGCGCCGGCTGCAAAAGGCGCGGCGCATGATCGCCGAGGGCGAGTCGCTGGCGGAAATCGCCGCCGGCGCCGGCTTCAGCGACCAGAGCCATTTCAACCGGCATTTCAAGAAGGCGTTCGGCATGACGCCGGGGCGCTGGGCAGCGCTGGTGCGCGACGCGTAAGCGCGACGCGCAGCGTCGTCGCTCAGGCGCGATGCGCAGCATCGTCGCTCAACCGCGTGACGTCCGGCGGTAAGCGCGTAAGCGCGACGCGCAGCGTGGTAGCCCGGGCGCGATGCGCAGCATCGTCGCCTTCCGCTAAGCCGTTGCTTAGGTGGTGCGTGGAGCGACGATGCTGCGCATCGCGCTTAGGTCGCTCGAGACGACGCTTCGCGTCGCTCGTTAATGGGAACGTCTCGCGGTTGAGCGATGACGCTCACGCGTCACGCTTCATCCAACTCCGCGTCATCGTCGATCAGCACCAGATCTTCGTTCGACAGATTCGCCTCGATGCGGGCGAGCAGCTTGAACAGCGCCTTTTGGTCCTTCTTGTCGAGGCCTCTCAGCGCCTGCTTCTCGGTCTTCTTGACCGACTTCTCGATGGCGCGGATGGTTTCGCGGCCGGACTCGGTGAGGAAGATATGGGCCTGGCGGGCATCGGCGTTGGAGGCGCGCTTTTCCAGGAAACCCTGCGCCTGCAGCCGGTTGATGGTTTTGGTGATGGTCGGCGGGCGCACGCCGAGCCGGCCGGCGAGGTTGCCGGGGGTCTGGCCGTCCTCGCGGTCGAGCGCCAGCATGATCTGGTCCTGGCCGGCATAGAAGCCGTGCGCCAGAAGCCGCGCGGCGAGCGCTGTGCGCGCCAGCCTTGCCGCCGAATGCAGCCGGCTCATTGTCGCTGTCTTGTCCGCCTTGGCCATGGTCGTTCCCTCTTCGGCCGAACCGGCGCGGACAAGCATAGAGGCTGTCCGACGGCTGGCAAATGACGATTTAAAGAGTCCGGCTTGCAGAACGCTTTGCCGGCAAGCATTGCGGTGCCCGCGCAGGTGATGCCAGATGTTTATTTCAGTTAGATGACAAACGACTTTTGCACCGGCGAGATTCACAGCGGACGCTGATGAAGGCCCCTGGGCGCCTCGCGCGGCTCCTGCGTCTGGCCTGCCTCGACCGCCGCCGATCCGCGCGTGGCGCCATCCCACCCAGAGGGCCGGCCTGGCCCATCGGTTTGGCGCGTGCAAAAGCGCGACACCCATCCTATATGAGGCCGACAATCCCAGATTTTCGAGGCAATCCATGAGCGATGCACAGACGCAAATCCCCGTAACCGTTCTCACCGGCTATCTCGGCGCGGGCAAGACGACGCTGCTCAACCGCATCCTGTCGGAGAGCCACGGCAAGCGTTACGCCGTCATCGTCAACGAGTTCGGCGAGATCGGAATCGACAACGACCTGATCGTCGAATCCGACGAGGAAATCTACGAGATGAACAATGGCTGTGTCTGCTGCACGGTGCGCGGCGACCTGATCCGCGTGGTCGAAGGCCTGATGCGGCGACCCGGCCGCTTCGACGCCATCGTCGTCGAGACCACGGGCCTTGCCGACCCGGTGCCGGTGGCGCAGACCTTCTTCATGGACGACGACGTGCGCACCAAGACCAAGCTCGACGCGGTGGTGGCGCTGGTCGACGCCAAGCACCTGCCGCTGCGCTTGAAAGATTCCAAGGAAGCCGAGGACCAGATCGCCTTTGCCGACGTGGTGGTGCTGAACAAGACCGACCTCGTCACGCCTGATGAGCTTGAAAAGGTCGAGGCGACGATCCGCGCCATCAACCCGGCGGCCAGGATCCATCGCACGCAGCGTTCCGGCGTGGCGCTTGACGAAGTGCTCGACCGCGGCGCCTTCGACCTGTCGCGGGCGTTGGAGAACGATCCGCATTTCCTCGACGCGCACGACCACGACCATGATCATGATCATGATCATGATCACGACGGTCACGATCATCACCATCACCACCATGCTTCCGACATCCATGACGTGACGGTGAAGTCGGTGTCGCTGCGCGGCGGCGAGATGGATCCCAAGAAATTCTTCCCCTGGATCGAGAAGGTGACCCAGATGGAAGGACCGAACATCCTGCGGCTGAAGGGCATCATCGCGCTGAAGGGCGACGAGGATCGCTATGTGCTGCAGGGCGTGCACATGATCCTCGAAGGCGACCACCAGCGCGCCTGGAAGGACGGCGAAAAGCACGAGAGCCGGCTGGTCTTCATCGGCCGCGAGCTTGATGCGGAGCGGTTGCGCAAGAGCTTCGAAGCCTGTCAGGCGGCTTGATTTCTGCGCCTTCTTCCTTCTCCCCTTGTGGGAGAAGGTGGCCGAGCGAAGCTCGGTCGGATGAGGGGTGTTCCAGGGAACGCCGACGTCTCACTCCGCTGGAACACCCCTCATCCGTCTCGGCGCTGCGCGCCGATCCACCTTCTCCCACAAGGGGAGAAGGGGAAGTCGCAATGCCTGCGCCCTTCCCTTATCGCAATCCGAAGCGGGTTGAGGCCCTTAGCCCAACCGCTTATGGGAAGGGCAGGAATCTCAAATGGATTAAGTCCTCATGCCCACAGTCGCCCCGCTTGATCTCGAAGGCCATTGCGTTGCCGCCATCTTCCTGAACGACGTGCCGCATTTCGCACTCGCCGACGGTTCAATCCACCGGTTGGATAACGGGCACAAGACCGTGCAGGCCAATGACGGCCTGCTTGCCGCCTTCCATGACGCGGCCAACGACCGGCTGATCACCGGCGGCGAGGACGGCAAGGTGTTTGCCGTGAAGGCCGGCGGCGAGGTGAACGAGCTGGCCAGCGCCGGCAAAAAGTGGATCACCAGCGTCAGCGCCGGACCGCAGGGTGCGATCGCCTATGCCTCGGGCAAGACCGCCTTCGTGCGTTTCGCCGACGGCAAGATCAAGGAATTTGCCCATCCGCGCTCGGTGGAGGGGCTGGCCTTCTCGCCCAAGGGCATGCGTTTCGGCATCGCCCGCTACAATGGCGCGACGCTGCATTTCCCGGCCGCCGAGGGCAAGCCGGTGGAGCTCGAATGGGCCGGCGCCCATACCGGCCTCACCTTTTCGCCGGACGGCGCCTTCCTCGTCACCACCATGCAGGAAAACGCGCTGCATGGCTGGAAGCTCGCCGACGGCAAGCACATGCGCATGTCGGGCTATCCGGGCAAGGTGAAGAGCCTGTCCTGGAGCGTGAAGGGCAAGTGGCTGGCGAGCTCCGGCGCGCCGGCAGCGATCGTGTGGCCGTTCGCCAGCAAAGACGGGCCGATGGGCAAGGCGCCGCTGGAGCTCGGCACGCGCGGCAATACCATGGTGACCTGCGTCGCTTGCCATCCGAGCCAGGATGTCGTGGCCATCGGCTATGAGGACGGCATGGTGATCGCGGGGCGCTTCGCCGACGCCAAGGAAGTGCTGCTGCGCCGCCCCGGCAAGGGCGCCATCACGTCGATGATGTGGGACAAGGAAGAACGCCGCATCGTCTTCGGCAGCGCCGCCGGCGACTGCGGCGTGATCGATATCACTGCGTAGGCAGTGGGGAATAGGCAGTAGGGCTTAGGGACGACGGCATCTACTGCCTACTGCCTACTGCCTACTGCCTACTGCCTACTGCCTACTGCCTACTGCCTACTGCCTACTGCCTACTGCCTACTGTCTGAGGGGGACTTCATGCATTCAATCGACCGGACTTCCATCGGCGGCATCGACGTCGCCCGCGTCGCCGAATTGCGCGAGACGGAGGCGGCCGCGTTCCGCAAGGCGCGGCCGAAATCCGAGGCGAAGCTCGGCAACGGCATTGCCGGTTTCCTCGGCGGGGTGCCGATGCACTGGATGAGCGACTGGCCGACGCCGTTCCCGATCCTGGTCGACGGCGCCAAGGGCGCTACCATCACCGACATCGACGGCAACAAGCTCGACGATTTCTGCCTCGGCGACACCGGCTCGATGCTCGGCCATTCGCCGCCGGCGGTCGCCCGTGCGATCCGCCGCCAATCCGGACGCGGGCTGACCTATATGCTGCCAAGCGAGGATGCGCTGGCGATCGGCACGCTCCTGCAGCAGCGCTTCGGCCTGCCCTACTGGCAGATCGCCACCACTGCCACCGACGCCAACCGCTTTGCGCTGCGCGTCGCCCGCGCGGTGACCGGGCGCGAGAAGATCCTGGTCTTCAACGGCTGCTATCATGGCTCGGTTGACGAGACGATGGTGCGGCTGATCGACGGCAAACCCGTCAACCGGCCTGGATTGGCCGGCGAGTTCCGCGACCTGACGCGAGCCACTAAGATCGTCGAATTCAACGATGTTGCCGCGCTCGAGGCAGCGCTGGCTGACCGCGATGTCGCCTGCGTCATCACCGAGCCGGTGCTGACCAATTCCTGCATGGTGCTGCCGGAATCCGGTTTCCACGACGCGCTGCGGCGCCTGACCCGCGCGGCCGGCACACTGCTGCTTATCGACGAGACGCACACGATTTCGACCGGCTCGGGCGGCTATACGCGCAAGCACGGGCTGGAGCCGGACCTGTTCGTGCTCGGCAAGCCGGTTGCGGGCGGCGTGCCGGCGAGCATCTGGGGCATGAGCGAAGAGGTCGCCACGCGCTTTGGCGCCTACAACCGGGCGAAGGAGCCCGGCTATTCCGGCATGGGCACGACGCTGTCGGCGAACCCGCTGCAATTCGCGGCGATGCGCGCCACGCTGGAAGAGGTGATGACCGAGGCGGCCTACGCCCATATGGACCGGCTGGCGCGCCGCCTCGATGCGGGGCTCTCCGCCGTTATTGAGCGCCACAGGCTGCCCTGGCATGTCGCGCGGGTCGGCGCACGCGTCGAGTTCATCTGCGCGCCCGGGCCGCTGCAAAACGGCGGCGAGGCGGAGAAGGCGCATACGCCGGAACTGGAAGCCGCCATCCACGTCGCGCTGGTCAATCGCGGCGTGCTGATCGCGCCGTTCCACAACATGATGCTGATCTCGCCGGCAACGACTTCGGCGCAGGTGAGCCGGCTGATCGCTGCTTTCGCCGCTGTTGCGGCCAGGCTTACGGCGTGAGAAAAGCGGCGATGGACAATCTGAACGCCGCTACCACCTCTCCTTCCGGCTCGACGCCCGCCGAGGCGAAGGCGTTTCTCGACGCGCATCCTGAGATCGAGGCGTTCGACATCGTGCTCACCGACGCCAACGGCATCGGCCGCGGCAAGATCGTGCGCCGGCACGAGCTGATGGGCATTTTCGAGAACGGCCGGCATCTGCCGATCTCGATCCTCGGCCTCGACATCACCGGCGAGGATGTGCACGAAACCGGACTGGTGTGGGACACCGGCGACGGCGACCTCAGGGCGTGGCCGATCCCCGGCACGCTGGTGCCGCTCTTCGGCACCAACCCGCCGCGCGGCCAGGTGCTGATGTCGATGCACCACCTCGACGGCCAGCCGATGACCTCCGATCCGCGGCTGGTGCTGGCAAGGCAGGTGGAATTGCTGGCGGCGCGCGGCCTGCATCCGGCCGGCGCCTTCGAGCTCGAGTTTTTCCTGCTGTCCAATGAGCGCGACGCGGATGGCAAGGTGCAAGCCGCCCGCGCGGTGCTCGACGGCCGGCGTTCGGCCAAGACCGAAGTCTATTCGGTCGACCATCTGCATGGCATGGAGCCGCTGTTTTCCGACATCTACGCCGCGGCCAAGGCGCAAGGCATTCCGGCCGAGACGGTGATCTCCGAATACGCGCCCGGCCAATACGAGCTGACGCTCAACTACCGCAAGGACGTGATGCGGGCGGCCGACGATCTCGTCATGCTGAAGCGGCTGGTGCGGGCGCAGGCGCGCCGGCACGGCGTCACCGCCTGCTTCATGGCCAAGCCCATCGAGGCCTATGCGGGTTCGGGCATGCATTTCCATGTCTCGCTGCAGGATGATGGCGGCCGCAACGTCTTCACCGAGGCAGCCGGCGAGAAATGGTCGCTAAGCCTGCTCAACGCACTTGGCGGCCTCATCCACACCATGGCGGAATCCATGCTGGTGTTTGCGCCGCACGCCAATTCATGGCGCCGCTTCGTCTCACAATCCTATGCTCCCGTGGCGCCCAGTTGGGGCGTCAACAATCGCTCGGTTGCGCTGCGCGTGCCGGCGGGCGACGCCAGGAACCGCCGCATCGAGCATCGGCCCTCGGGCGTCGATGCCAACCCCTACCTGGTGGCGGCAACGGTGCTGGCCGGCATCGTCAAGGGGCTGGACGAGGGTCTGGACCCTGGGCTCGAGACGACCGGGAACGGCTATGAACAGGCAACGGAGAAATCGACCATGCCCGCCGACTGGCGCGCCGCAATCGAGGCGGCCAGAGGCTCCGATTTCCTGAAGTCGGCGCTCGGCCCCGACCTGCACAGAACTTTCGTTGCGATCAAGCAGGCGGAATATCTGCGCGTTGCGCGGACCGTTAGTGAGCTGGACTATCATCTCTACCTGCATGAGGTTTGAGCACAGGGCCTGACGGCGCGGCGATCACGTTTTGCCGGCAGAAGGAGATGCCGAAGAAATATTGGCGGAACCTTCCCGTGGCCTCGCTCATTCCAGATTTGATAGCAGGAGCAGACAGAGCCGCGTCAGAGATGATCGACCGGATGCCAACCATCCCAGTACCGCACCATGCCAAGGTGAAGGCCAAGCATTGGCCCACGCCCGAGCCGGCCGATGTGGTGGCGCCTGAAGCCGAAGATATTCCGGAGTTGCGCGAAGAGGCGAAAGGCTGCCGCCGCTGCCCGCTTTGGCATGATGCAACGCAGACCGTGTTCGGCGAAGGACCGGAAAGCGCGGACGTGGTCTTCGTCGGCGAACAGCCAGGCGATCAGGAGGATCTGGCCGGCAAGCCATTTGTCGGCCCGGCCGGTAGAATATTCGACAGCATCCTGGACGACGCCGAAATCGATCGCCGCAAGGTCTATGTGACCAATGCGGTCAAACACTTCAAATTCGAGCCGCGCGGCAAGCGGCGCATCCATTCGAAGCCCAATGCCGGCGAAATCCAGGCCTGCCGCTGGTGGCTGGACAAGGAGCTCGACCTCGTCAAGCCGAACCTCGTGGTGGCGCTCGGCGCGACGGCGGCGCAGTCGCTGCTCGGCAAGGCCGTGCCGATCACCAAGATGCGTGGCGATGTGATCGAGCGCGAGGATGGCTTGCGCGTGTTTGTGACCGTCCACCCCTCCTTCATCCTGCGCATCCGCGATCATGAGGACAAGGAGGCGGAGAGGGACCGGTTTTTGCAGGATATGCGGAAGGTGAAGGGGCTGATGAGGGCGTGATCAATTTAGGCGCCCGAACGAGCCTCGCGTAGACGCACGTATCCTGCGACTTAGGAGATTGGCGGAAACGCTCGTCGCGTCGTCATCCACGGGCGGAGCAAGGAGCGAAGCGACGCGCGCAGACCCGAGGATCCATTCCGTGACATACGAGCGTTGCAACGGCGCAGAATTCTGCTCCGCTGCATCCTACGGCTCAGGTCACGGAATGGATTCCAGGGTCTTCGCGACGGAGCTTCGCTCCTGCTTCGCCCTGGAATGACGACGTCAGCGCTTATCGCGCTACCTAACGAGAATGGCCCTCAGATCATTCACATTCGTTCCGGTCGGACCCGGCGCGAACAGATCCCCGACCGCGTTGAAGGCCGTCCAGGCATTGTTGCCGGCGAGCATCGCCTTGGCTTCGACGCCTGCCGCGCGCATGCGCGCCACGGTCGAGCCGTCGGCGAAGGCGCCGGCATTGTTCTCCGAACCGTCGATGCCGTCGGTGTCGGCGGCCAAGGCATCGATGCCGCTCACGCCGTCGATGCCGATGGCGAAAGCGAGCAGGAATTCGGAATTGCGGCCGCCCTTGCCTTTTGCCCGCAACGTCACCGTCGTTTCGCCGCCGGAGAGGATCAGCACCGGCTTGGCGAAGGGGCGGTTGCGCGTCGCCACTTCGCGCGCGATCGCGGCGTGGACGCCGCCGACCTCGCGCGCCTCGCCCTCGATGGCGTCCGAGAGTATGACGGCCTCGATGCCTTGCCGCTTCGCTTCGGCGGCGGCGGCTTCGAGAGAGACGCCGGCAGAGGCGGTCAGGTGCACCTCATTGCTGGCGAAGCGCGGATCATCGGGGCGCGGCGCGTCGGCCGCCGGCGACTGGATATGCGCCATGACCGAGGCCGGCAGCTTCATGCCATAGGCGGCGATCGAGGCCAGCGCATCTGCGCGGCTGCCGGTGTCGGGAACGGTCGGTCCCGAGGCAACCAGTGCCGGATTGTCGCCGGGGATATCGGAGACGACCAGCGACACCACCCTCGCAGGATGGGCAGCGGCGGCCAGGCGCCCGCCCTTGATGGTCGAGACATGCTTGCGGATGGTGTTCATCGCCGCGATCGGCGCGCCGGAGGCAAGCAGCGCTTCATTGACGGCGATCTCATCGGCAAGCGTCAGCCCGGGAGCCGGTGACGGCAGTAAGGCCGAACCGCCGCCGGAAATCAGCGCCACCACAAGATCGTCAGCGGTCAGGCCCCGCACCTTCTCCAGCAAGCGGCGCGACGCCTCGAGGCCAGCGGCATCCGGCACCGGATGCGCCGCCTCGATGATCTCGATGCGCTCGCATCTGGCGCCATAGCCGTAGCGGGTGACGACAAGGCCGTCGATCGGTCCGTCCCAGACCTTCTCGAAGGCGGCGGCCATCTGCGCCGACCCCTTGCCAGCGCCGATGACGATGGTGCGGCCCTTCGGCTTTGCCGGCAAATGATTGCAGATCGTCTTTTCCGGATCGGCGGCGGCGACGGCGGCGTTGAAGATCGAGGTGAGGAAGCTTTTCGGGTCGGTCATTTTTCTTCCGGCGGCAGCGCGAGCCCGCTCGCATCGATGCCAAGATGCGCGCAAAGCGCGTCGACCACGACGCCATGATCCTCGCGCTCGGGCAGGCCCGAGACCGCGATGACGCCGATGACGCCGGCGCCTTTCACCGTGAGCGGAAAGCCGCCGCCGGCGAGCACATAATCGGCAATGTCGAGCGCTTCGCCGACCTTGAAAGTGCGGTCCGAGCGCTGCTGCTCGAGCACCAGGCGATAGGTACTTCTAAGATAACGCTTTACGACATTGATCTTGCGCCGCGCCCAATCGGGATTTGACGCGTTCGAACCCGGCATGGCGGCATAGAAAAGCGGCCGGTCAAAGGTCCTGATGTCGACGATGATCGGAAGATCTTCCTTCAGCGCCCGGTCCCTGATGTCAGAACCGATCTTGAAGGCGACAGCCTCATCGAAGGCCGGAAAGACCAGCGTGGCTTCCTGTTTCTTGATCAGAGCGATGTCGTCGGCGATGGCCATAGCGTTCCCCTGTCAAATGTCGACGCTCGCTTTGGCCGATGGCTGACGCCGGGTCAAGCGCTGAGGGCATGGAATGGCGTTATGCCACAATGGCACTCTTCGCCGGCCGGCCCGCCACATAGACCTCGCGCACGACGCGATCGTCGCCCAGCGTCTGCAGCAGGAAGAGCTCTTCCGCCAGCGTCTCCACAGTCTCCATCCTAAGCCGCATGCCCGGTGTGGCATGAGCATCGAGCACGACGATGTCGGCATCGCTGCCTTCGTCCAGCGTGCCGACCCTGTCGGCCACCGACAGGGCTTCGGCATTGCCGCGCGTCAGCTGCCAGAAGGACTGGAACGGATTGAGCTTCTCCCCGTTCAGCGCGATCACCTTGTAGCCCTCGTCCATGGTGCGCAGCATCGAATAGTTGGTGCCGCCGCCGACATCGGTGGCCGCCGCTATCCTGAGCGGCTTCTCGCGCCGGCGATAGCGCTGATAGTCGAACAGGCCGGAGCCCAGGAAGAGATTGGAGGTCGGGCAGAACACCGCCACCGAACCCGATTGCGACAGCGCGTCCGCCTCGCGTTCCGAGAGGTGGATGCAATGGCCGAACAGGCCCTTTTTGCCGAGCAAGCCGTAATGCTCATAGACGTCGGTATAGTCGCGCGACCAAGGGTAGAGCTCCTGGGTGAAGGCGATCTCGGCGTGGTTTTCCGACAGATGCGTCTGCATGTGGAGATCGGGATGCTCACGGCAGAGCACGCCGGCCATTTCCATTTGCTCGGGCGAGGACGTGATAGCGAAGCGCGGCGTGATGGCATAGAGCTGGCGGCCCTTGCCGTGCCATTCGACGATCAGCGCCTTGGTATCGTCATAGCCGGTCTGCGGCGTGTCGAGCACGCCGTCGGGCGCATTGCGGTCCATCATCACCTTGCCGGCGATGTTGAGCATGTTGCGCTCATGCGACTCGGCAAAGAAGGCTTCCGCCGACGATTTGTGCACGGAGCAATAGGCCGCGACCGTCGTCGTGCCGTGGCGCAGCATTTCGTCGAGAAACAGCCGCGCGATGCGGCGGCCATGCTGCGCGTTCTGGAACTTCGCCTCTTCCGGAAAAGTGTATTTGTTCAGCCAGTCGAGCAGCTCCGCACCGTAAGACGCGATGATCTGCATTTGCGGAAAATGCACATGCGCGTCGATGAAGCCGGGCAAGATGAGATGCGGACGATGGTCGACCGTCTCGAAATCGGCGCCGGTCTTCTTCGCGGCGACCGCGGCATAGGAACCGGCGGCGACGATCCTGCCGTTCTCGATCAGCAGACCGCCATCCTCCTCGTAGCGCCAGGCGGAATGATCGTCGACCGATTCGGGCCAGCGCAGGAAGGAGAGCGTGCGGCCGCGCAGGAGTTTCGATGTCATGCTTATTTTCCGGCGCCTTCAAACCAGGCGACCAGAAGGGCCCGTTCCTGGTCGGTTATGTGGCTGGCATTGGCGGGCGGCATGGCATGCGCCCGGCCGGCCTGGATGTAGATCTCGCGCGCATGCTCGGCGATGCGCTCATCGGTGTCGAGCAGCACCCCCTTCGGCGCATGGTAGACGCCTTCATAGACCGGCTCTTGCGTGTGGCACATCGAGCAGCGGCCAAGCACGGTGTCGCGCACTGCCGGGAAATGCGCCGAGGCGATGTAGACCTGCGCGGCGGCGGATGCGGCGGAGATCTTGGGCTCGCCGGTCAGCACCTTCGGCACGGTCGACAGCCAGATGATGATCACGAACAGCACGGCCGCGCCCAACCATGTCCAGGTAGGGTTGCCCTTCCTTGCATGCACGGTGTTGAAATAGTGCCGGATCAGAACGCCGATGATGAAGACCAGCGAAGCGATGACCCAGTTGAACTCAGTGCCGAAAGCCAGCGGGTAGTGGTTCGACAGCATCAGGAACAGGACCGGCAAGGTCAGGTAGTTGTTGTGCAGCGAGCGCTGCTTGGCAATCTTGCCGTATTTAGGGTCCGGCTTGCGGCCGGCGATCAGGTCGGCGACGACGATCTTCTGGTTGGGGATGATGACCATGAAGACATTGGCCGACATGATGGTGGCGGTGATGGCGCCAAGATGCAGGAAGGCGGCGCGGCCGGTGAAAAGATGCGTCAGCCCCCAGGCGATGAACACCAGCACGCAATAAAGCACCAGCATCAGCCCGGTGTCGCTTTTGCCCAGCGGCGAGCGGCAGAGCAGGTCGTAGACGATCCAGCCGACGCCGATGGTGGCCAGCGACAAGAGGATGCCGACCGGCACCGAGATGTTGAGCACGTTGGGGTCGATCAGGAAGAGATCGGCGCCGGCATAATAGACCACGCAGAGCATGGCGAAGCCCGACAGCCAGGTGGCGTAGGATTCCCATTTGAACCAGGTGAGGTGCTCCGGCATTTCGGCCGGCGCAACCAGATATTTCTGGATGTGGTAGAAGCCGCCGCCATGCACCTGCCACTCCTCACCGAAGGCGCCGGCGGGCAGGCCGGGCCGCTGGCGCAGGCCGAGGTCGAGCGCGACGAAATAAAAGGACGAGCCGATCCAGGCGATGCCGGTGATGACATGCAGCCAGCGGACCGCGAAGCTCAGCCAGTCCCAGAAAATCGCGAAATCCATCATTGCACTCGTCCCTGCCGATGAGAGCGACTTTACGGTCTGGCGCGCAAACGAAAAGAGGCGAGGTGCGCGATGACTTTCAAAAAAAAATGGAAAATACTAGGGTTGCCTAAGGTGTGTGAGGATTCAGGTCAGGCCGAGCCGAAAACGGCGGGTTTCGAGAACCGGAGCGGAGCGTAGTTGAAGTACGTGAGCACCGGAGGCGCGGGAACCCGGCGTTGGCAGGCCGGCATCACCTGAATCTCCACACATCTTCGAGCAGCCGTTTAAGAGCCACGAAACCCACATGGCCTATCTCGACAATATCGCCGTCTTCGTTCGCGTCGTCGAGCTCGGCAATCTGTCGGCGGCGGGGCGCGACATGCGCATCTCTCCGGCGGTCGCCTCCAACCGGATCAAGGAACTGGAGAAGCATCTTGGGGTGCGGCTGTTCAACCGTACGACAAGACAGTTGATGCCGACCGAGCATGGCACCGTGTTCTACACCGGCGCCAAGCAAGTGCTGGACGCGATCACCGAAGCGGAAGCGGCGGTCGCCGCGCTCTCCGGCCAGCCACGCGGGACCATCAGGGTCACGGCGCCGCTCGGCCTCGGCCGGAGGCTGATCGCGTCAGGCATCCCGGATTTTCACGACAAGTACCCCGATATCGAAGTGCGTCTGAGGCTCTCCGACCACAATGTCGACATCATGAAAGAAGGCATCGACGTCGCCTTCCGGCTCGGCATCATCGAGGATTCGAGCCTCAGGATGCGCGGCATCATGGAATGCGAGCGTGTGCTGGTGGCGGCGCCGAAATATCTGGAAGCGCGCGGCGAGCCGGCCGAGGCGCAGGAGCTGATCGGCAAGAAGCACGACTGCCTGATGCTGCGCTATGCCGGCGCGCGCGAATATGTCTGGACGCTGCAGACGCCGAACGGGCCGCAGAAATTCGAGGTGCACGGTCCCTACGACACCGACGACGGCGACGTTCTGACCGGCTGGGCACTGTCGGGGCGCGGCATCATCAACAAGCCGCGCTTCGAGGTCGAGCCGTTCATCCGCGACCGGCGGTTGAAGGTGATCCTGCCCCAGGCGCCGCCGACGCCGGTGCAGTTCGCCGCCGTCTATCCGCACAAGAAGCTGCAGGATCCGAAGGTACGGCTGCTGCTCGACTTCATGGCCGAGCGCTGCCAGCGGCTGATCAAGGACCTGTTGGCCGGAAAGTAAGGGCCGCTAGCGTCGCGTCGCAATTCCGAACGGAAGGCTACGGCGAAGGCGCCGAGCCTAACCGCGGCGCATTTTCCCGAAATTGCTTCAGATCAGTCCATTAGCCTGGCCGTTCCGGACACCCTGATCGAGCTGCCTGGCGACGGCGGAATATCGGCATGGAGCCGCGAGCGCATGCCCATGTCTTCGCCCTGGACGATGTCGATCGCGCCGCCATGCGGCCAGCCGAGATCGCGCAGGTAGCCGGCAAAGGCAGCGGTCGCGGCACCCGTCGCCGGGTCTTCGTAGACGCCGCCGGACGCGAAGGGATTGCGCGTATGGAAGAGGCGTGGCGTCTCGGCATAGGCAAGCAGGATGGTGATCAGGCCTTCGCGCCGCATGAAGGACTGGCCTTTCTTGAGATCATAGGACATCGCGGCCAACGCCTCGCGCGACTTCAGCGCCAGCACGAGATGATCCGCGCCGCCATGGATGAGCGCTGGCGGAATGGCAGGGTCGAGATCGCCCCGCTTATAACCGAACAAGGCGAGCGCTTCGCCGACCAGTTCCGACGAAGCGGGCTTGCTGCGCGTCGGCGGCGACTGCAGGGCGGCAGCAAAGTCGGCGCCATCGCGAAACCCTTCGACGGTGATGCCGGCTTGGTTGAGGGTCAGCCTGAAGATGCCGTCGCCGAACTTTCCGACCAGCGCCGCGCCGAGCGCGATGGTGGCATGGCCGCAGAACGGCACTTCCGACTCCGGCGAAAAATAGCGCACGCGCCAGCCGCCGCCTTCGGGCGCCGCAAAGGCGGTTTCCGAGAAGCCGAATTCCGCCGCGATACGCTGCATGTCGGCGACGTCGGGCAGCATCTCGCCAATCACCACGCCGGCGGGATTGCCGCCGGTGTTCCCGTCCGAAAAAGCGGAGATCTTCAATATGTCCATGTTCCTGACCCCGTTGTCCGTGAGGCGCAACAAACACGTTTCGCGCCGCTTTGGGAAATGAGGAAAGCAGCAAGCAGCGGTGAGCGCCAGTCACACCTGCAATCGGGGATGGTGCCCCTCGATCCAACGCGGAACGAAATTCTGGTCATCGCCGTTCTGACCATTGGCGGTCGCTCGGGCCGCCTTCAGCTTTCACCAAGCGACGCAGCGGGACAGGAGCCGACCATGGACGCCATCGTCACCAAGAACGACCTCAAATCCGATGCCAAGAAGGAATCGATCGATCTGCTCAACGCCAGGCTAGCCGACGCCATCGACCTGGCGCTGATCACCAAGCAGGCTCATTGGAACGTCAAGGGCCCGCAATTCATCGCCATCCACGAGATGCTGGACGAGTTCCGCGAGGAGATCGACGGCCATGTCGACATTATCGCCGAGCGCGCCGTGCAGCTCGGCGGCACCGCGCATGGCACCTCGCAGGAGGTGTCGAAGGCGACCAAGCTGAAGCCTTATCCGACCGACATCCACAAGACCAAGGATCATCTGGCGGCGTTGATCGACCGCTATGCCACGGCCGCCAAGCTGACCCGCGAAGCAATCGACGAAGCCGATGACTCCGGCGATCGCGATACGGCGGACATCTTCACCGCCTATTCGCGCTCGCTCGACAAATTGCTGTGGTTCCTCGAGGCGCACACCCAGGAAAAGGAATAGCCAGACCTTCCTTGCCCGGCCGGCTGGATCAGCCGGCCATCGCCTTGTCAGCGCCGGCTGAACTTGGCGCTTCCGCGGCGTGCGACACCAGCGCCGTCATGATCTCGGCGGCGGCGAGCGCGGCGATCACCGGCGGGCGCTTGTCCTTCACCGCATTGCCGCCGATCGGCGAGACGAGCCGGGCGAACTGCGCTTCGCTGCCCTCCGCGGATTTCAGGAACCAGTTCCTGAAAGTCGCCTTCTTGGTCTTGGAGCCGATCATGCCGACATAGGCGCTGTCGTCGCGCTTCAGCGCCTCGGCGACGATCAAGAAATCCAGCGCATGATCATGGGTCAGGATCGCAAAGGCCGATCCCGCCGGCGCCTCGCGCACCACGGCTTCGGGCAACGATGTCAGCCGCGTCTCCACCGTTTCTGGCATGCCTTCCAGCGCCTCGGCGCGGGTCTCGACGACGACGACATGGATCGGCAGCAGCGCCAGCGACGCGGCCAGCGCCTGGCCGACATGGCCGCCGCCGAACAGATAGACATGCGGCAGATGCGCCTCTTCGGCTTCAGCCTTGGCGATCAGCTGCTGCTCCAGCGAAGCATCGACAAGGCGGATCGACACCTCGACGCGGCCGCCGCAGCATTGGCCGATTTCCGGCCCGAGCGGAACGTCCAGCGTTGCGCAGACCTCATCGACCTCGATGCGGGCTTCACTGGCGGGAGATCGCGGCCGCTGCCCTGCATTCAATACCTGCCGCGCCTTGTCGATCGCCATGTATTCGAGCTGGCCGCCGCCGATGGTGCCGAAAATCGACGATGGCGAGACAAGCATGAAGGCACCGGCTTCGCGCGGCGTCGAACCCTTCGTCGCCGCCACTTCAACCAATGCAGCCTGGCCGACCCGGCCGAGGAATTCCTTCAGCTGTTGCGCCTTCGAGTTCATCGTCTGCATTTCCACTTGGGAAATATAGTGTTTTTCGGTCCGAATTGCACGTTTCAAGCCGGCTTCGCGGCCTCCCGCTTGAGCCGCTCGATCGCCATCAGCACGCGTTCCGGCGTCGCCGGAGCATCGAGGCGTGGACAAATCTTGTGACCGGCAACGCTCGCGACGGCGTCCGACAGCGCATGCAGCACCGACATGCCGTGCGGCAGCGGTGGCTCGCCCACCGCCTTTGAGCGATGAATGGTCGGTTCATAGGCCGAGGACCAGTCGGTCAGCTTGACGTTGAAGATTTTCGGACGGTCGGACGCGAGCGGGATCTTGTAGGTCGACGGCGCATGCGTGCGCAGCCGGCCGCTGTCGTCCCACCACAGCTCCTCCGTCGTCAGCCAGCCCATGCCCTGGATGAAGCCGCCCTCGACCTGGCCGAGGTCGATAGCCCGGTTCAGCGAACGGCCGGCGTCATGCAGGATATCGGTGCGCTCGACGACATATTCGCCGGTCAGCGTGTCGACCGAGACTTCCGAGCAGGCCGCGCCATAGGCGTAATAGTAGAAGGCATGGCCGCGGCCCTTGCTGCGGTCCCAATGGATCTTCGGCGTCTTGTAGAAGCCTGCCGCCGAGAGCTGGATGCGATTGACATAGGCCTGCTTGACCAAATCGTTGAAGGCCACTTCCTGGTTGCCGATGCGCACCCGGTTGGGCAGGAACACGACCTGATCGTGCGGCACCTGATACTTGTCGGCGGCGAAATCGGTCAGCCGCTTGCGGATCTGGCGAGCGGCGTCCTGCGCGGCCATGCCGTTGAGGTCGGCGCCGGAAGACGCGGCCGTCGGCGAGGTGTTCGGCACCTTGGCGGTGGTGGTGGCGGTGATCTTGACCCGGTCAAGGTCGATCTGGAACTCCTCGGCCACGACCTGCGCCACCTTGAGGTGCAGGCCCTGTCCCATCTCGGTGCCGCCATGGTTCATATGCACGGAGCCGTCGGCATAGACATGCACCAGCGCGCCGGCCTGGTTGGCTTCCGTCTTGGTGAAGGAGATGCCGAACTTGACCGGCGTCAGCGCCAGACCGCGCTTGATGAAGCGGCTGTTGTTGTTAAAGGCGCCGATCTCGCGGCGGCGGCGCGCATAGTTCGCGCTTTCCTCCAGCTCGGCCACGATGCGCTGGATGATGCAGTCCTCGACCTTCTGGTGGTAGGGCGTGACGCTGCGCTCGCCGATGGCCTCCATCGGATCGTAGAAATTCAGCTTGCGGATTTCGAGCGAATCCTTGCCGACGGCGAAGGCGACCTCGTCGATGACGCGCTCCGCGCCGACCATGCCCTGCGGGCCGCCGAAGCCGCGGAAGGCGGTGTTGGAGACGGTGTTGGTGTAGAGCGGCGCCGATTTCGCATGCACAGCAGGATAGAAATAGGCGTTGTCGCAGTGGAACAGCGCGCGGTCGCCGACCGGACCGGAGAGGTCGGCGGAGAATCCGCAGCGCAGCGCATAGGTGAAGTCGACGCCCAGGATGTTGCCCTCGTCGTCGAAGCCGACCTCGTAGTCGATGGCGAAGTCGTGCCGCTTGCCGGTGGCGGTCATGTCCTCGTCGCGGTCGAGCCGGATCTTCACCGCGCGCTTCAGCTTCTTGGCGGCGATCGCGGCGATCGCGGCGCACTGGTTGGCCTGCGTTTCCTTGCCGCCGAAGCCGCCGCCCATGCGGCGCACTTCGACTGTCACCGCATGGCTCGGCACGCCGAGCGCATGGGCAACCAGATGCTGCGTCTCGCTCGGGCCCTGCGTCGAGCAATAGACGACGACCTCGTCGTCCTCGCCGGGGATCGCCAGAGAAACCTGGCCTTCGAGATAGAAATGATCCTGGCCGCCGAGCCACATGCGGTTCTTGATGCGGCGAGGGGCGGCGGCAATCGCCGCGGCGGCATCGCCGCGCTTCAGGATCAACGGCGTGGTGACCTGCTTGTCGTTGACCGGGTCGAGATTCCAGATGTCGATGACGGCCGGAAGCTCGTCATACTCGATTTTTGCGAGACGTGCCGCGCGGCGCGCTTCCTCACGCGTCTCAGCGACCACGGCGAAGATCGGCTGGCCGTAAAACTCAACCTTGCCTTCGGCGAGCACCGGATCGTCATGCATGTTGCTCGGCGAAACATCGTTCTCGCCGGGCACGTCGGCATAGGTCAGCACATCCACCACGCCCGGCGCCGAACGCACGGCCGACAGGTCGACGCTTTTCAGCGTGCCGTGCGCGATCTTGGAGAGGCCGAGGCCAATATGCAGCGTGCCGGCAGGCTCCGGCATGTCGTCGATATAGACGGCGGCGCCGCTGACATGCTTGTGCGCGGAATCGTGCCGCTGGTCGGTGGCGACCCCGCCTGCGATCTTTTCCGCCTTGAGATTGGGAGTGGCGTGCTTGTTCATTTAGCCTCCTTCCCTTCTCCCCGTTCACGGGGAGAAGATGCCGGCAGGCAGATGAGGGGCAGCGCCGTCGCCGATTGTTTTTCGCAAATTCGTCAATATCGGCGCTGCCCCTCATCCGACCCTTCGGGCCACCTTCTCCCCGTGAACGGGGAGAAGGGGGCTACCCGCGACGGTCCGGCGCTTTGCCTTGATGTGTTGGATTGCGGGCGCATCAGGCAGCCTCGTTGCGCGAGACCTGGAACGGCGCCTTCGTTCCTGTCGTCTCGACATAAAAGCGCAGCAGAAGGTTCCTTGCCGCCAGCGCCCGGTATTCGGCGGTCGCCCGCATATCGGTGAGCGGCGTGAAGTCCTTGGCGTATTGCGCCATCGCTGCCTCCACCGTCGCTTCGTTCCAGACTTTGCCGATCAGCGCCTTCTCGACCGCCGCGGCGCGCTTCGGCGTCGCCGCCATGCCGCCATAGGCGATGCGGATGTCGGCCACCGTGCCGTCCTTGGCCAAGGTCAGGTAGAATGCCCCGAGCGTCGCGGTGATATCCTCGTCGCGGCGCTTGGTGACCTTGTAGACGGCAAACTTCGTTCCTTTTGCCGGCACCGGCACATGCACGGATTCGACGAATTCGCCAGGCTGACGGTCCTGCTTGCCATAGGCGATGAAGAAGGTTTCGAGCGGTATGGTGCGGCGGGCCTCGCCCTTGCGCAGCGTGAGCTGCGCGCCGAGCGCGATCAACGGCGGCGGCATATCGCCGATCGGCGAGCCGTTGGCGATGTTGCCGCCGATGGTGCCCATGTTGCGCACCTGTTCGCCGCCGATGCGGTCGACCAGCGGTCCCAATGCCGGGATACGCTTCGACAGCGTTTCGAAGGCTTCGGTGTAGGTCACGCCGGCGCTGATGGTGATGACGCCGTCTTTTTCCGAGGTCGTACGCAAGCCGTCGAGGCCGCCGATGAAGATCGCCGGCGAGATGTCGCGCATGTGCTTGGTGACCCACAGGCCGACATCGGTCGAACCGGCGATGATGGTGGCGCCCGGTTCCTTCTCAAGCAAGGCGGCGAAATCGTCGACGCTGGCCGGCACGATCAGCCGCGCCTTGCCCGACCCGATCTCGACCCTGGCGCCATCGCGCAGTGCCTTCAGCCGCGCGGTGATGTCGTCGCGCTCCACGGCCAGCGGATCCTTAGCCGCCTTGCCGTAGCTCGAAATGGCGTGCGCGGCGCGCATGATCGCGTCATAGCCGGTGCAGCGGCAGAGGTTTCCCTGCAGCGCTTTTTCGATCGCCGCGTTGGACGGATCGGGCGTTTTCATCCACAGCCCGTAGAGCGACATGATGAAGCCCGGCGTGCAGAAGCCGCATTGCGAGCCGTGGAAATCGACCATCGCCTGCTGCACGGGATGCAACTTGCCCGGCTCGCCACGCAGATGCTCCACGGTGACGATATGAGTGCCGTCCAGCGAGCCCATGAAGCGGATGCAGGCATTGACGCTTTCATAGACCAGACCTTCGGCGGAGAGCTTGCCGACCAGCACCGTGCAGGCGCCGCAATCGCCCTCGGCGCAGCCTTCCTTGGTGCCGCGCAACGAGCGGTTGAGCCGCAGCCAGTCGAGCAAAGTCGCATCGGGCGCGACGTCTCTCAGCGCCACGTCGCTGCCGTTCAAGATGAAGCGTATTTCGTTGCGGGTCTCAACCATGTCTCAGCTCCCCCGATAGGTCGAGTAGCCATAGGGCGAAATCAAGAGCGGGACGTGATAATGCAGCTTCTCCGCCATGCCGAAGCGGATCGGCACGATGTCGAGGAAAGCAGGTTGCGGCAGGTCGATCCCTTGGCCGCGCAGATAGTCGCCGGCGGCGAAGACCAGCTCATACTCGCCGGTGCGGAAATCGGCGCCGGCAAGCAGCGGCGCGTCGCAGCGCCCGTCATCGTTGGTGGCGACGGTCTTGAGGTGCGTGCGGCCCTGGCCCTCGATGCGAAAAAGGCCGATCGACAGGCCCTTGGCAGGCCGACCGGTCGCGGTGTCGAGCACATGGGTCGTCAGGCGCCCGTCATCGGCTTTCGACGTCTCTGCCACTGGCCGCCTCCCATTTCCAGCACGACCGATTGGCCGGTTCAGTTTCAGGTCAATTGTGCGCCAATTAAAGGCCATGCATAAGCCCCGGTCGAGCGGAGCGTGGCAAAAAGCACTTTCAAAAATTTTCGGGGGAATGCATGCGCACTCCTTTCGATATCTTCATCTCGACCATCGGGCAGGAGCGGCAATGCGTTACGATCGGGACATGCGCGGTTACGGGGCAAATCCGCCGGACCCAAAATGGCCCGGCGGCGCGCATGTGGCGGTGCAGTTCGTCGTCAACTATGAAGAGGGCGGCGAGAACTGCGTGCTGCATGGCGACAAGGCTTCGGAAGCGTTCCTGTCCGAAATCGTCGGTGCCGCCGCCTGGGTCGGCCAGCGCCACTGGAACATGGAATCGATCTATGAATACGGCGCGCGGGCCGGCTTCTGGCGGCTCCACCGGCTGTTCACCGAAGCGCAAGTGCCGGTGACCTGCTACGGCGTCGCCACCGCGCTGGCGCGCTCGCCCGACCAAGTGGCCGCCATGCAGGCGGCTGGCTGGGAGATCGCCTCACATGGCCTGAAATGGATCGACTATCGCGACCACTCGGCCGAGGACGAGCGGCGCGATCTCGAAGCGACGATCAAGCTGCATTACGAGGTGACCGGCGCGCGGCCGACCGGCTGGTACACCGGCCGCACTTCGGTCAACACGGTACGGCTCGTCGCCGAGGAAGGCGGTTTCGACTACGTCTCCGACACTTATGACGACGAACTGCCTTACTGGTTCGACCGCGACGGGCTGGAGAAGCCGCAGCTCATCATCCCCTACACGCTCGACGCCAACGACATGCGCTTCGCGACGCCGCAGGGCTTCAACTCCGGCGACCAGTTCTTCGCCTATCTGAAGGATAGTTTCGATACGCTCTATGCCGAGGGCAAGGCGGGCAGGCCGCGCATGATGAATATCGGCCTGCATTGCCGGCTGGTCGGCCGTCCCGGTCGGGTGGCGGCACTGAAGCGCTTTGTCGATTACGTGAAGTCGCACGACAAGGTCTGGCTGACGCGGCGCATCGACATCGCCAGGCACTGGCGCGAGACGCATCCTTATCAGGCGCCGGCGCTGCGGCCGTCGCGGATGGGGTTCGAGGAATTCGTGCATGCCTTCGGCGGCGTGTTCGAGCATTCGCCCTGGATCGCCGAGCGCGCCTACGAACTGGAACTCGGGCCCGCGCATGACAGCGCCGGCGGCCTGCACAACGCGCTCTGCCGCGTCTTCCGTGCGGCGAGCGAGGCCGAACGGCTTTCCGTGCTCAACGCCCATCCGGACCTCGCCGGCAAGCTGGCGGCGGCCAAGCGGCTGACGCCGGAATCGGCCAAGGAGCAGGCGTCCGCCGGGCTCGACGCGCTGACCGACAAGGAACGCGAGCTGTTCTCGAAACTCAACGCCGCCTATGTCACCACCTTCGGCTTCCCTTTCATCATCGCGGTCAAGGGCAAAACCAAGGACGAAATCCTGGTGGAGTTCGAGGCGCGGATCGGCAACAGCCGCGGCACCGAGCTCGAAACCGCCTGCAAACAGGTCGAACGCATCGCGCTGCTTCGCCTGAAAGACATGCTCCCGCAATAACGCCAGGGATCCCCATGGACATGATCAAGACTGCCGAGCGAACCTATTATGCGCCGCATGGCGGCCATCCCGGCCAGAACGAGCTTTTGACCGGCCGCGCCGTCTTCACCGAGGCCTATGCGGTCATCCCCAGGGGCGTGATGCAGGACATCGTCACCAGTCCGCTGCCGTTCTGGGACGAGACGAGGGCCTGGATCATCGCAAGGCCGCTCTCGGGCTTCGCCGAGACGTTCTCGCAATATATCGTCGAGGTCCTGCCCGGCGGCGGCAGCGACCGGCCGGAACTCGATGCCGGCGCCGAGGGTGTGCTGTTCGTCGTCGAGGGCGAGCTCACCGTATCGCTTGCCGGCAAAAAACACGTGCTTGCCCCTGGCGGCTTTGCCTTCCTGCCACCGTCGAGCGGCTGGACGGTGCGCAACGAGAGCGGCAGCGCCGTCCGCTTCCACTGGATTCGCAAGGCCTATGAGGCTGTCGACGGCCTCGACGCGCCGGAAGCCTTCTTCTCGAGCGATCAGGACGTTGCGCCAAGCCCGATGCCGGGCACCGAAGGGCGCTGGGCAACGACCCGCTTTGTCGACCCGGCCGACATGCGCCACGACATGCACGTCACCATCGTGACGCTGAAGCCCGGCGCGGTCATCCCCTTCGCAGAGACCCACGTCATGGAGCACGGGCTTTATGTGCTCGAAGGCAAGGCGGTCTACCGCCTCAACCAGGACTGGGTCGAGGTCGAAGCCGGCGATTTCATGTGGCTGCGCGCCTTCTGTCCGCAGGCCTGCTATGCCGGCGGCCCCGGCAATTTCCGCTACCTGCTCTACAAGGACGTCAACCGTCACGCCAGGCTTGGCGGCTATCTTGGGGGCAAGGCGCGGTGAGCCGCATTGTCGCCCAGCCACTCACCCGCGAGACCTTCGCGCCCTTCGGCGACGTCATCGACATGGGCGGCGACAACCGCTACCCGATCAATGGCGGCAAGGCGATGCGCTATCACGACCTCGCCACGGCGGAAGCCGCAGGCCCGAATGCGCGCGTGCTGATCTCGATGGTGCGCGGCACGCCCTATGAGATGCCGCTGAAGCTCACCATGGTCGAGCGCCATCCACTCGGCAGCCAGGCCTTCATCCCGCTGTCGCCGCGGCCGTTCCTGGTGGTCGTCTGCCATGACACGAAGGATGGCCCGGGTGAACCGCATGCCTTTCTCGCCGGCCCCGGACAAGGCATCAACTACCGCCGCAACCTGTGGCACGGCGTGCTGACGCCAATCGGCGAGGAGCAGGATTTTCTCATCGTCGACCGCGGTGGCGACGGCTCCAATCTTGAAGAGTTCTATTTCTCGCATCCCTACGAGATCCACCTTCACTGAAAGCTCGCGATTCCCATGACCGACATTTCGCTGATCGACCGCCTGCTCGATGTGATCGAGCACGACATCGTGCCGAAGACAGCGCAAGGCGTCGCCCATGGCAACAAGCTGTTCGGCGCCGCGATCCTGCGAAAGGATGACCGCTCGCTGGTGCTGGCCGAGACCAACAACGAGACGGAAAATCCGCTCTGGCATGGCGAGGTGCATTGCCTGAAGCGCTTCTACGAGATGCCCAAGGCCGAGCGCGTCGACACCAAGGATGCGCTGTTCGTCGCCACGCACGAGCCCTGCTCGCTCTGCCTGTCGGCGATCACCTGGACCGGTTTCGACAATTTCTACTACCTCTTCAGCCATGAGGATTCGCGCGACAGTTTTGCCATCCCTCACGACCTGAAGATCCTGAAAGAGGTCTTCACCCTCGATCCTGGCGGCTACAATGCCGAGAACGCCTATTGGAAGAGTTTTTCCATCCGCCGGCTGGTCAGGGCTTTGCCCGAGGCTGAGCGCCAGCGGCTGGAGGCTCGGATCGGCAGGATTGCGGCGCGCTATGACGAGCTGTCGGACACCTATCAGGCAAGCAAGGCCGACAACGACATCCCGCTGAACTGAAATGTATAGCCTACCTTAGCTTCGCGTTTTTCAGCACTTCATTTATCCGTGCCTGCCAACCCTTGCCGGTCGCCTTGAATTTTCTGACAACGTCCTGGTCCAGGCGGATGGAGACGACTTGCTTTGGTTTCTCCAGGGCCGGTCGGCCACGGGAACGCCTTATGCTCTCGAAAAGTTCCGGGAGCGCTTCCGCGAAAGGCTTGGCTTGTGCCAACTGTTCGTCGGTCGCCTCCCCGTCCTCGGGATCGGCAGCAATCTGTCTTTGAATTTCGGCTTCCTCGGCATCGGTAAGCCGCCGAATGTGTGACTTAGTGTTGCTCATACACGGACCTTTCCTTTCGGCTGGCATGACGCATCGAGATCACTGAGATCGCCTCGGAACCAAGCGGCCTGAAGATCACGGCGAGAATGATCTCTCCAAATTCTCCAATCGCCTTCAGCCGACCGGCCTTGGCCGGGATGACAATTGACGTGGCAAAAAATTCGATATCGAGATCAGCGAAGTCGAGACCCCGGCTTGCGAGGTTCGTCACCCGTTTTGGCTCATCCCAAACGATTTTCAGGCGAGATCATCCAGTCGGTCCACATCAGGGCCACGTGAATAAACGTAATACACAAATTAATCGAGAAATACAAGAAAGCCGGATGATCGGAGGGTGCGTTCGCTAACGACCCAGGTCGCATTTTTTGATGCTCCAGTCGCGAATGGCGATTGAAAGTCTGCGCACCGCGGAGCGTTATGCGCTCCATGAAAACCGTCACCGAATTCCCCCGCAAGGTCGTCGAATTCCCCGATATGGGCATCGTCATGCCGGACGGCTGCCGGCTGTCGGCGCGCGTCTGGATGCCGCAGGACGCCACTGACGATCCGGTGCCGGCGATCCTCGAGCACCTGCCCTACCGCAAGCGCGACGGCACCATTTTTCGCGACCAGCTCACACATCCCTATTTCGCCGGGCACGGCTACGCCTCGATCCGCGTCGACATGCGCGGCAATGGCGATTCCGAAGGGCTGATGGACGACGAATATTCCGAGCAGGAATTGCAGGATGCCTGCGACGTCATCGCCTGGGCGGCGGCGCAGCCCTGGTGCAATGGCAATGTCGGCATGATGGGCATTTCCTGGGGCGGCTTCAACTGCCTGCAGGTGGCTGCCAAGCAGCCGCCCGCGCTGAAGGCGGTGATCAGCCTATGCTCGACCGTCGACCGCTATGCCGACGACATCCACTACAAGGGCGGCTGCCTGCTCTTGGAAAATTTCGGCTGGGCCTCGACGATGCTGTCCTATTCGTCGCGGCCGCCGGATCCGGCGATCGCCGGCGGCAATCGCTGGCGGGATTTGTGGCTTGGCCGGCTGGAGAACCAGCCCTTCCTTCTGCCACTCTGGCTCACCCACCAGCATCGCGACGCCTATTGGAAGCGCGGCTCGATCTGCGAGGATTTTTCGGCGGTGAAAGCGGCCGTGCTGTCGATAGGCGGATGGCATGACGGCTACCGCAACACGATTTCCAATCTCGTCACCAACATCGAGTCGCCGGTCAAAGGTATCGTCGGTCCCTGGATCCACAAATACCCGCATTACGCCGGGCCCAATCCGGCTATCGGCTTCCTGCAGGAAGCGCTGCGCTGGTGGGACCGCTGGCTGAAGGGCGCTGAAACCGGCGTCGAAGCCGATCCGGACTACCGCGCCTATGTGATGGACAGCGTGCGGCCGGCGCGCTGGCACCCGGAACGGCCGGGCCGCTGGGTGGCCGAGCAGATCTGGCCGTCGGCCAACATCAAGCTTGAAACGATCGAGCTCATCCCCGACGGCGCCAAGCCCGCGATCGTCGCGTCGCCGCAGACCTGCGGACTTGCCGGCGGCGAATATTTTCCCTTCACCTTCGGGCCGGAACTGCCGGGCGACCAACGCCCCGACGACGCGCTGTCGGTTTGTTTCGACCAACCCGAGCTCGGCGAAGCGATCGACATAGTCGGGGCGCCGGAGCTCGAGGTCCAGCTTGCCTCCGACCGGCCGCGGGCCAACATCGCGGTGCGGCTTTGCGATGTGCATCCGGACGGCGCCTCGGAGCTGATCTCCTATGGCGTGCTCAATCTCACGCACCGCAACTCGCATGAATTCCCCGAACCGTTGGTTCCCGGGGAGACGGTTTCGGCGCGCGTCGTGCTCGACCAATGCGCCTATCGTGTGCCGGCCGGCCACAAATTGCGCATCGCCGTTTCGACCGCTTACTGGCCGATGATCTGGCCCTCGCCGGAACCGGTGCGGCTTGATCTCGCCAAGGCGACGCTGAGGCTGCCGCTGCGTCCGCTGGCGAGAGGGGATGAGGTTTCGTTCCCCGAGCCGGAAGGCGCGACGCCATGGGCGACCGAGACGATCAGGCAGGCGAATTCCGAACGTCATGTCGATCGCGACGAGAAGACCGATCTGGTCACACTCTCCATAACCGACGATTTCGGCGAGGTGCGCGACATCGACCATGGGCTGGTCAATGGCAGCATCGTGCGCGAGACATGGACGATCCATCCCGACGACCCGCTGTCGGCCACCGGAGCCACGCATTGGACGCAGACCCTGTCGCGCGATGAATGGTCGGTGCGGACCGAGACTTTTGCCAAGATGCGATCGGACGCCGCAAACTTTATCGTCAGCGCCAGAATCGAAGCCTATGAGGGCGAAAAGCTGGTCTTCGAACGCGACTTCGAGCAGGCGATTCCCCGCTCGCTGGTTTGAGTCGAGGCAAGATTGGTCCAAATGCGGCGTGCGATTTACGCCACCGCATGTCGCATTCGGTCTTGCCTGCCGCTTTCCCTTACGGTCATTATCTCCTCCAATAGCAAGAACGACCCTAAGGTCGGATATCCAGAGTGAGGAACCTTAATGTCCAACGAACTCGACTATCTCAGCCGGCGAGTCGCGGCCGGAAAACTTAGCCGTCGCGATTTTCTCGGGCGCGCCGCGGCGCTCGGCGTCGCCGCCACCGTTGCCAACTCGTTGCTCTCCAACGCCGTGCGCGCCGCCGGCCCGGTCAAGGGCGGCACGCTGAAGGCCGGCCTGCAGGGCGGTGAATCCACCAACAGCCTCGATCCGGCGACCTTCCTCAGCCAGGTTCCCTTCGCCTTCGGCAAATGCTGGGGCGAAACGCTGGTCGAGCTCGCTCCGGGCGGCGGCGTCGAATACCTCATCGCCGAGGAGATCGGCTCTTCGGACGACGCCAAGACCTGGACGATGAAAATCCGCAAAGGCGTTCAGTTCCATAACGGCAAGGAAGTGACGCCGGACGACGTGGTGGCGACGCTGAAGCGCCACAGCGACGAGAAGTCCAAGTCGGGCGCGCTGGGCGTGCTGAAGAGCATCGACACCATCAAGGCCGATGGCGGCAATGTCGTGGTCACGCTGAAGGACCCGAACGCCGACATGCCTTACCTGATGGCGGACTATCACCTGATCATCCAGCCGAATGGCGGCATGGACAAGCCGGATGCCGGCATCGGCACCGGCCCTTACAAGGTCACCACCAACCAGCCCGGCGTGAAACATGGCGGCGAGCGTTTCGCCAATTACTGGCAGGCCGACAAATACGGCCATGCCGACCAGGTCGAGATCGTCGTCGTCAATGACCCGACGGCGCGCATGGCCGCGCTCCAGGGCGGCCAGGTCAACATGATCAACCGCGTCGAGCCGAAGATCGTCGATCTGGTCAAGCGGCTGCCCGGCGTCACCATCCGCGCCGCTTCGGGCCGCGGCTTTTATCCCTTCAACATGTTCTGCGACACCGCGCCCTTCGACAACAACGATCTCAGGATGGCGCTGAAGCTCGCCATGGACCGCGAGGAGATGCTGACCAAGATCCTGCGCGGTTACGGCGAAGTCGGCAACGACATGCCGGTCAACAAGGCCTATCCGCTGTTTGCAGGCGATTTCGAGCAGCGCAAGTTCGATCCGGAAAAGGCGGCCGCGGCCTACAAGAAATCGGGCCATAGCGGCTCGATCCTGCTGCGCACGTCCGACGTCGCCTTCCCGGGCGCCGTGGACGCCGCTCAGCTTTATCAGCAGAGCTGCGCCAAAGCCGGCATCAAGATCGAGATCAAGCGCGAGCCGGGCGACGGCTACTGGACCGAAGTCTGGAACAAGCAGCCTTTCTCGCTCTCCTACTGGGG
>NZ_VFWS01000590.1:0-1102 GCF_006443065.1 Mesorhizobium sp. B1-1-5
GGCGCTGGAGCTTCAGCCCGACCACAAGGCCGCGCATGAATATCTGGGCGAGCTCTATGTCGAGACCGGCGACATGGACAAGGCCAAGGAGCAGCTGGCCTCCCTGGAGAAGCTGTGCCCGGCCGGGTGCGACGAGCTTTCCGACCTGCGGCAGGCCATCGACACCAGGGTGACGAAGTAAGACCTTTCCTCCCCCTCCACGGCGAAGCCGAGACGGAAGGGGGCGTTGGCCCCGAGCTCGCCCCTTCGTCCACCACGGCTGGGCGCTCGTGGCTGGCGCGCTTTGCCGGAGCCGGCATCCTCTCCCTCGCGCCGGCTCCGGCCTTTTCAACATCAGGCGCTTGGCGCCTGCCCGTGCCAAAAAGATCGGAGGCTGACCATGACATTGACCGAACGCTCCGCGAAGCTGCAGGGTCTTGCCGCTAAATACCACCCGGGGGACGTGGGCCTGCTTGCCGGCCGCCTGCTTCTGTCTCTCATCTTTTTGCATGAGGGCGCCACGCTGGCCGCCCATTTCAATGCCGCCGCCAGGGCCATGGCAGCGCTTGGTGTCAACCTGCCGCTGTTTGTCGCCACCGTCGCGTTGCAACTGGGCGCAGGGCTCTCCCTCGCGTCAGGCCTGCTGACGCGGCTTGGCGCCATCGCGCTCGGCCTGTTCTGTTTGGCAACGGCCATGCTGTTCCACACCAATTTCGGCAGCCAGAACGAACTGCTGCATTTCGAAAAGGACCTGGCGATATCGGGCGGCATGTTCGTGCTGGCCGTTGCGGGCGCCGGCAGGGTCTCGCTGGACCGGCTGTTGGCGCTCCATCTGCGGCAGCGCCAGCGCGGCGAGGACATGCCGGCCGCGTTACCCACAGCGGAGAACCAATTGCCAGTGGACGTGAAGCAGCTGGTTTGAACGGCGCCGCCTTCGCATTCGCCCAGCGGAGCGCCGCGCCTATTTCCCGCGCTTTGCTGGAACCAGCCTTGACCCCCCCGCATTGCTTTAGCAGGGGCTCAAGGAGCGCGGCGTGAAAGCATTGTTGGGACCGGGCTGCGGTTTCGTTTTGACCCTTGCGGTGTTCGGTAGCGGTCTAGCCTTCGCCGTCTGGCTAATCAC
>NZ_VFWS01000591.1:0-1101 GCF_006443065.1 Mesorhizobium sp. B1-1-5
ACGCATCGCGATCCTCGACGGTAGGCTTTCTCTACGCGGCCTTCCGGGCCAGGGAGTTGTTCCAGATCGCGCTCAGCCGCGCGCCGCTGCTGCCGGTCAACACCGAAATCTACGATGGCGGCGTCGATCCGGATCATTTGCTGTTCCGGTCGGAGACGCCGCCCGTGTCGGGCTTTGGCGACAGGCTGTTGGTCACCCGCAAGATCAGCGTGGCGGGCCGTCCGTGGACCGTGCAGTTCAGGCCGACAAGCGCCTTCTCGCAGCCATCGTCGCGGGCCATCCCAGTCATGCTCGGCCTGTTCGGGTTGCTGCTGGCCGGCGCCATCGCGCTTGTCGCGCGCTATCAGGAGCGAGCCTACGAGGCAGCATCGCTGCTGCATGAGACGACGGAAAAGAGCCTGCTCGAAAAGGATTTGATGCTGCAGGAGATGAAGCATCGCATCAAGAATTCGATCACGCGAGTGCTGGCGATCGCGCGCCAGACCGCGTCACGTGCCAGCGACGTCAATGAGTTCTCGGCATCTTTCTCGGCCCGGCTACAGGCAATGGCCGCGTCCCAGGACATGCTGACGCGCTCGCGCTGGCAGAAGGCGGATCTCGGCGATCTCCTGCGCATCGAGCTTGGCCAAGTGTTCGGAAAGGAGCTGCCGGAAGAGCTTTTGTCCGGGCCGGAGGTGCTGCTTGACGAAACCACGACGCAGGCACTGGGCCTCACCTTCCACGAACTGGCAACGAATGCGCTGAAATACGGCGAGGCCGGCAATACGGTCGGCGCCCTCAGGATCGAATGGTCGGTCGAAGGGCGCGGGCGTGACCGGGTCTTGGCTCTGAGCTGGCAGGAAACCGGGAAGAAGAAGGTCGACGCCCCGGCCACGACCGGCTTCGGCAACAAATTGATTGACCTCAATGTCACGCGTGAGCTGCGTGGCACGATCCACCGCGATTATCGCGATGACGGATTGAATGTGGAAATCAGGATTCCGCTGCCGGCGTGAATGCCATCGGGCTTGGCGGAATCGCTCCAGGCTTCGCGCGGCGGCCAATAAATTCCCGCCCCGCTGCCGGGTTCGCGAATGAGCCCGACAGCGGCGATTCAAGTTG
>NZ_VFWS01000592.1:0-1100 GCF_006443065.1 Mesorhizobium sp. B1-1-5
ACGGAGGACCGTACCATGAGCGAAGGTTTGAGCCCGGCAGGTGTTCCCCGCATGTATGGCGACGTGCCACCCTTCATGGCATTTCCCTATGTGCGCGATCTGGCAGGTCTTTCCGCCGACGCTGTGGTGGTGGGCATGCCCTATGACGGCATCGCCACCTTTCGCGGCGGCGCGACCCGCCGCGCCCCGCAGGAAATCCGCAAATACTCGCTTCTTTATGGCAGCTACAGCTTCGACTGGGACCTCGACATGCTGGCCCATATCACCGTCGCCGATGCCGGCGACATCGATGTAGTTCCGGGCGACAATGCCGCCAGCTACGCCCGCCTCGAAGCGCGGCTTGCCGCGGTGCTGGTCCACGGGGCGGTGCCGCTGACCATCGGCGGCGATCACGGCATCAGCTATCCGGCGGTACGCGCGGTCTCCGACGCCGGCGACACCCCGGTCGGGCTCATCGTCTTCGACACCCATCTCGATCTCAGCGAATCCTTCGGTGGCGACCGCCTCACCCGCGCCTCGCCCCTGCTGCGCATTGCCGAACTCGACAAGGTGGCCCCCCGCCGCATCGTTGTCATCGGCGCGCGCGGCCCCCGCAACCTGCTCGAATGGACCCCGCTCTACCGCAAGCTCGGCATCACCGTGTTTTCCATGGAGGAAGTCGAGCGCCTCGGCATCGAAACGGTTGCCGAACGCGCACGCGCCATCGCCAGTGCCGACGGCGCGCGCCTCTATATCAGCCTCGACATCGACGGCGTCGATCCAGCCTTTGCCCCGGCAACCAACAGCCCCGAACCAGGCGGCCTTACCTCGCGCGAGATCATTCGCGGCGTAAGGATAGTGGCCCGCGACGGCTTTGCTGGGTTCGACCTCGTGGAGGTATCGCCGGATTTCGATGCTTCCAGCGGCACCACCAGCATCCTGGCCGGCCGGCTGCTGGCCGAGGCCCTGTTCTGCCTCGCGGCCAAGCGCGCCGGCAAGCAGAACGCCTGGCGCGACGCCCACAGGTCCGACTTCCAACAGAAATAGCACCACCTTCGGAGTGCGCCTCGCGGTCAAGCGACCCGATGCGCCAACAGGACAGAAGACCATGAGCATTACAA
>NZ_VFWS01000593.1:0-1098 GCF_006443065.1 Mesorhizobium sp. B1-1-5
AGATAGGCGACGCCGACCCATTTGACGATGACGAAAGCGAAATGGAAAGTCTGCGCAACCACCGCCAGCCCGAACACCGCCAGCGACAGCCAGATGCCCTCGCCGATCCACATGGCGAGCAGGAACGGGAACACGTCGCGAAATCCCTTGGCGATGACGCGGGCGACGAGTGCCGCGATCGAAGGACCCGGCGAACCGGCGGCCACGAAGAGCGCGGCGGCGAAGATCAGGAGCGAGGTGAGGTGCATGGCGAGGATCTCGGCTTGAAAACCTTCAATGCCAGACATTAGCAATGCCAGACATTAGCGCAAGCGACCGAGCTTCGGTAGCATCAACATGCTTGCCGGCCCGGCATCTCGCGGCTAGATAGATCGCCGCAAAACAATTTCGAGCTTCACTTTGCCTACGTAACCGCCGGTCTCGTCAACTCCCCCGACACAATGCATGGCGCCGCCACAACGGTGCCTTTTTCCATTTCATGTGTTCCTCTGGGCGGCGGTTCGAGACCGGTTTGGCACTGCTGAACCGCTGTCGCATGCGCCGCGACGCCTGATCCCAAGAACCGCAGCCTACCGCCACGCCGCGCCCGCCTGGGCATCTCGACATTGCCGACCTGATGAACTTCCCGACGGGAAGGGCTTATCGGCATGTCTTCTATTCTGCGCATCCGCTGGACGGTCGCGCCTCAAACCGCACCACGTCCCCTGATCACCTGCAATCGCTGCGGCGACATCAAAGCCTATCGCAGCAACGGAAAGTTCCGCGTCAACGCCAACGGCAAGCGCATTGACGTCTGGCTGATCTATCGTTGTATCAACTGCGACAATTCCTGGAATTTCGGCATTTTCGAGCGCCGCAACCGCCGCGACATCGAGCCGGCGCTGCTGCGGGCGCTGGAGAGCAACGATGCAGCACTTGCCCGGCGCCATGCATTCGATGTGACCGCACTGCGCGGCCAGGTGGGGCGTGTCGAGGAGTTTCCCGACGTCGACGTGCACAAGACGGCGCTTGGCGGGACAAGCGAAGCTGCAAGCGTGCTGGAGCTCCGGCTCGGGCTCGAAATGCCGATATCGCTGCGGCTCGATCGTTTGCTCGCCA
>NZ_VFWS01000594.1:0-1095 GCF_006443065.1 Mesorhizobium sp. B1-1-5
TCGTCATCGTCTGGACGCCGCTTCGCACCCATACCGGCGCGCCGACAAGCGTGGCCAACTGCTCGACGAAAGGGAATCCATCCCAGTTCTGGAACGCATTCAGCGCCGGCGCGAACAGCCGCTGATCATCGCATTTCTCAACGGCTCCGGGCACCGCCAGCCCGATGCCCCAGATGCTGGCCTCACTGCCCTGCTCTTCCAGCATCCAGGCCAACAGCGTTGCTAGCCGCTGGACCACCGGCTCGGGACCTGCGGCCAGTTCCACCGCTTCGTGATGTTCGGCCAGCAGGCGGCCGGACAGGTCTGATACACCGACTGCCAGCGAGGAATGATCGAGCACGGCGGCCAGGATCATGCCAATGCGCGGCCGGAAGCGGACATGGCGTGGTGCGCGTCCGCCGATCGCCGGGCCGAGTTCGCCTTCTTCTATCAGCCCTAGCCGAAGCAGCGTGGCGAGACGATCCGTGACGACGGCGCGCCCCAGTTCCGACTGGTTCTCTAGCTCCTGGCGGGTCGTTGCCGCCTCGGTCCGTATAAGGTTGAGCAGCGTGGCCAGGCTGCCATGCGCGGATTCGCTGGCACGCGGCCGGCCGGCGGCGCGGCGCGGTTGGTCCGACTGTACGGGGTCTGTGGCGCTGCGCTCGTCCATAGTCTTGCCGAGGCTCATCTCCCGATCTCTATCGCTGCCGGCTCAGGGTCATCACGCCGTTAGCCATGGGTACCGTGGCCTCATTTACGGATCAAGCAGGAACTTATGTATTTTACAAACAAAAGTATGCCGACTTTTGCATTTTAATGATTGACGAGCGGCGAAAGGCGGGCATAAGTATCAGCCAGGCTCGGAGGAGGGCTCCTAACGTCGACAGCCCTCGCGAAGGCGAAGGATGTCGCAGGTCCGTTGTCCGAATTCTTCTCCAGCCAAAGATGCCGGCCCCGCGCTGCGCGCGGTGATGCATCGGCTACAGGCAGGGAGGATACGAGATGCCGGTGAAACTGGCCTATCACGCCAATTGCTGGGGTGCGCTCGGTGGCAACGCCGTCGGCGTCACTTCGATCACCCAGCTTAACTATCGCACCTTCGGTGACATGGAGCAG
>NZ_VFWS01000595.1:0-1095 GCF_006443065.1 Mesorhizobium sp. B1-1-5
GGTGGCAACCACTCTCAGGCGAGGGTGCAAGTGGTCGAGCCGACCGGTGAGGCCCAGGAGCTTACATTAAGTGCAGGTGGAGTCGACCTCGTGGCCGAGGTGCGGGATCAGCCGCCCTTCAAACTTGATCAAGAGGTTGGGTTGGAGATCATGGTATCCAAGGTGCATCTGTTCGATGCTCGTAGTGGTACCAGGATTGCTTAGGGCGCGCTGACGGGCGAAAAACAGCCCATCCCATCATGCCCTTCATCAGTTGCCACTTGCTGCGAAACCACCGGTGATCGCCGTTTGCCCATCGGCCGTCACGGCAATCGCCCGCGGCGCTCCGTCATGAACAGGAATCTCGGCACCACGCGTTGTTACGCCACAGAGGAACGGACCGCGTCAGACATAGTGCGAGCGTCGTCCTCATTGCACCCCGGGCCATTCCGTGCTCCGTTGGCGCAGCGCCGCCGTTGCGGGCACCAAGCTTGCCGGACCGGCCATATCGTCCACACCGTTCGAGGCAATCATATGACCCAGAATATGGAAACCGATCCCTTCAACGTCTCCATGCGCAAGTTCCTGAAGCAGGTCGGCGTGACTTCGCAGCAGGCAATCGAGAAAGCCGTGGCGGAGAAGGGCCTGAAAGGACAGGGCCGACTGACCGTGAGGGCCGTCATCACCTCGGAGCCGGCAGGCTTGCGCCATGTCGTGGAGGGCGAGATCGATCTTGGATGAGAGCTGCGGCTTGATCGGGGTCGGCTGCTACTTGAAGAACCGTATCTGCCCGGCGGGCGATGGATCGTATCCGCCAAGCTCGGCGGCGCGGCTGGCGAAGATTTCCTGCCCTAGCAAACGCAGGAGCGCCTGGATCGGTTGCTGGAAGTAGGTCCGCTGCCGCATCAGGAGATCGAAGCTTTCCCAGGCCAATGGAACGAAATCGAGGCCAGCGGCGCGGGCGGCCGCGCGCGTGGCAATTCCGCAATCGGCCCTACCAATGCGCACGGCAGCCGCGAGATCGGGTCCGGTCAGGCAGGGCGGCTCCAACCGATTGACGTCGTCCTGTTTCGCGCCGGAGTCCGCCAGCAATTGCGTGAGCAGCATGTCCGCGCC
>NZ_VFWS01000596.1:0-1094 GCF_006443065.1 Mesorhizobium sp. B1-1-5
GACCAGGTGAGCTTCAGATCGGCGAAGGGCGCATCGGCGTCGCGCACCTTGCTTGCGAACAGGAGCCTGCTGTCGGCGAAGGAATCCGGCGCCGCTCCCTGGAAGGAATAGATCGACTGTTTTTCGTCACCGACAGCGAAGATCGTCCGATGCGCGGTGTCGCGGGCGCCGATGCCGGCGAAGAATTCCTCGGCCAGCCGCTTCACCACCTCCCACTGGTCGGGGCTGGTGTCCTGCGCCTCGTCGAGCAGGATGTGGTCGATGCCCTGGTCGAGCTTGTATTGCACCCACGGGCCGGCATCGGGCCTGGCCAGGAGACTGACGGTGCGGGTGATCAGGTCGTTGAAGTCGAGGAACCCGCGGCCACGCTTCAACTGCTCGTAGCGGGCGACCAGCCAGTCGGCCAGCGTCAGCGCGGCGCGCGTGCCCTCCAGCATTCGGAACAGGGCGAGCCGGTCGACCGTCTCGACGATTGCGGTGGTCGCCGAGAGATAGCGCTCCGCCAGGTCCGGCAGCCGGTCGAGCAGCGCCTTTTTGAATGCATTGGCTGGATCGTAGACGTCGCCGTCGGCCTTCAGGAAAGCCCGCGAAAGCAGCTGCAGGCGGCGCACGGGGTCGGTTTCCGCGAAAGCCAGGCGCGCATGAGGCAAGATGTTGTTGAGCACCGTCCTGGCGTCGGCGGCCTCCGCCGCCTGGGCGAAGCCGGCAAAATAATCCGGCAGGAAGCCGGGCAGCGGCCAGATGGCGGTCGCTATGCCTTCGGCGGTCTGGCCGGGGCGGAATTGGAATTCGTCGAACAGCGTCTGGAAGTTCGGGCCGCCTCGATCGATTTCACCGATGAAGGCGCCCAGTTCGTCGCGCTTGCGGACGATCTCACCCAGCAAAGCGTCGAGCCCGGCCTCGCCCCCGCGCGCGAGCACGGCGGCGAAAGCTTCGGCGAGGTCCGGCCGATCCGCCGCGCTGCCCGAAATCATTTCACGGCGCGCGGCGGCGAACAACGATGCCTCCATCTGCGGGTCGAGCATCTCGAAATGCGCGGGGATGTTGGCTTCGAGCGGGAACTGGTGCAGCACGGATTCGCAGAAGGCATGAAT
>NZ_VFWS01000597.1:0-1094 GCF_006443065.1 Mesorhizobium sp. B1-1-5
GTCAAGGGTCCGTAGATGTGCGTGCACCCATCCGGTGAATGTCCGCACCGTGTCCGCTGTCGGCTGCAACGGGTGGGTGCGCCCGTCTCCGCCCGCGACGTATTCGGCGATGCGGTAATTCAGCATCTCCTTGATGAAAGCGTCCGCGGTGTTGCGGCTGGCGACCTTGTGCTGATGCACGAACTCGATGAAGCGCGACACCGTCAACGCGGTGCGACGGTCGCCCGGGTCGCGCCTGAAATGCATGGCAAGGCCGACATGGCCCATCAGCCAGCGCTGCTGCGTGGCGAATATGGAAGCAAGCCGCGGGCTGGCTTCGTAGATGTGGATCAGCGCCAGCGACTGCTCCTGGACGTGGCGGTGCAGATCCGGATGAGCGGCTATGTCCTCGATGTCCAGCATCCGCCTCCTTCTGGTTGGCCAAGCTTACTGCGCTCCAAGAGCGGGTCGCGTCGAAGCGGATTCATGCGACGCGCTTTTGGCTTTTTTCGTGCATGTCGTCCTCCCAAAACCGAGGTTACTTTTGGGCGACATGCATTAAGACATTTTCAGCCTTGCGCTTTTGTGTCCAGATGAGACAGCTCGGACTAAAGTCCAGTTCTGTAGCCAATGATGGCGGCGAGACGTCGGCGGCAACCCACACGGCGGCAAGTACGGCGCGCTTAGCGATCTGGACAACCGCAGCTACGCCCCAGGTGTCGTCCTGCCGCCCGGCTATGATGGGCTGACGCGGGGTCCGCCGGCGCATACGCATCGGGAGGCCGCCGATGGCGGGTTCTGCCGCCTACTCGGCCGCCTGAACGCGATGTGCCTGGATGATGGCGCGGATCTCAGAGCGGCAGGAGCCGCAATTGGTGCCTGCCTTCAGCGCGGCGCCGATGGCTTCCACGTTCGTGCAGCCGGAAGCCACCGCCGCCGTGATCTGGTTGCTCCCGACGTTGAAACAGGAGCAGACGGTCGCGCCGGCATCGGGCCGTTCGGCACCGGCGCGGCCGGCGACGATGCGGAAGCGCTCGCGTTGGCTGGCATGGGCCTCTTCGAGCTGCTGCGTTGCCCATCCGCGCGACACGGCGACCGGGCCGGGAGCGACGAAC
>NZ_VFWS01000598.1:0-1093 GCF_006443065.1 Mesorhizobium sp. B1-1-5
GCCATCGGCGCGGCGCGAGAAATCGGCCAGGAGTTCGAGCGAGCGGCGGCAGCGCAATGCCCCGAACCAGCCGATGCGCCAGGGTGGCGCGACAGGCGCCTCGGCCATCTCATGCTCGGCCGGCAGGATCGCCGCTGCCTCGAAATATTTGTTTTCGACCAGTTCGACCGGCGCCGTCACCTGGCCGAACGGTTCGAAATAATTGGCGGTGAACGCGGGCGAGCTGGTCACCAGCAGCCTTACGTCCCTGGCAAGGTAACGTTCCGTGGCACGCAGCGCCCTGCCAACCGCATCGCTGCGAAGCATCAGGCGATGGATGTCGAGGCATTCATAGACGATCGGCACCGCGGCGCCGAACGCCGTGTTGGCGCGGCGGGCGAGCGCCAGCATTTCCAGGTTGCGCGCGATGATGAGATCGGGCCTCGGCATGCCGCGGAGCCTGGCGCCGATCGAAACCGCCGCCTTGGCGACTGCCGTCAGACGCTGGGCGAATCGCCCGTCACGCGTCGCGCCGAGATCCAGCGGCCGCAAACCCTCGACGTCGGCAATGGGATTTGCCGTGCGACGGAAGCCTGCGAGCGTGACCTGGGCGCCACCTGCCCTGAGCATGGTAATCCGCCGGCGCACTGCCGGGTCGGAAACGTCATGCACAAGGTACAAGACATTCAGCATGAAAACTCGACCGCTGTTGGCCCACCCACGGCGAACCTAGTACAGGTCTTGCTGCATCGCAACATTTTTGGTGCAGCGTAGCAAAATCCACGTTTTTTGTTGCACTGCAAAATAAATGCCGTAATTTGGCCGCGGCGGCGGTTGCAGGGTTCCTGGTCGGAACCTGCACAAGAATCAGGAATCCTGAATTTGGAAGCCAATCCATTCGATCCGCCAGAAGGCTCGCTGCGCAAATCCGTCGGGCGCGGCGCGGTCGTGACGGCCTTGTCGCAGTCCGTGCGGGTCGCCACGCAGATCATTTCCGTCATCGTGCTGTCGCGTCTCCTGTTGCCGCAGGATTTCGGCGTCGTGGCGATGTGCGCGCCGGTGCTGGCCTTCATCGCGCTGTTCCAGGATTTCGGCCTCACCCAGGCGACCATCC
>NZ_VFWS01000599.1:0-1092 GCF_006443065.1 Mesorhizobium sp. B1-1-5
CGCGACGGCTGGTACATGGCCATCGTCAAGCAGGCGGTGCGCTTCCCGATCACCGTCCTGGTGCTCACCGTGGCGCTGCTGTTCGGCGTCGGCTACGCCTATTCGAAATACGGCGCCGGCGTCGAGTTCTTCCCCAGCGTCGAGCCGGACTACGGCCTGCTCTACGTGCATGCGCGCGGCAATCTTTCGCTGGCCGAGATGGATGCCGCCACCAGGACGGCGGAGAACAGGCTGCTCGGCTGGCCGGGCGTGAAATCGGTCTATACACGCGCCGGCAAGACTCAGGGCGGCGGCCAGGACATTCCCGAGGACGTCGTCGGCGTGATCCAGTACGAATTCGTCGACTGGCGCGAGCGCAAGTCCGCCAACCAGATCCTCAGCGACCTGCGCGGCGTCATGGCCGGCATTCCCGGCGTCGATGTCGAGGTGCGCGTGCCGGAGGCAGGTCCGCCGACCGGCAAGCCGATCCAGATCAGGCTTTCGGCCGCCGATCCCAAGGGGCTCGACGACAAGGCGCGCGCGGTGGCGGCGCGGATCGCCAAGGTGCCCAACGTCATCGACATTTCGGACGGCCTGCCGCCGCCCGGCGTCGACTGGGCGCTCGAGGTCGACCGCGCCAAGGCCGCCCAATACGGCATCAGCCCGACCTCGGTCGGCACCGTGGTGCAGCTGGTGACCAACGGCTTGAAGCTGTCGGAATACCGGCCGGCGGGCGCGGACGATGCCGTCGACATCCGCCTGCGCCTTCCGGAAGACCGGCGCACGCTGTCGACGCTCGACGAACTCAGGGTGCAGACGTCGCAAGGGTCGGTGCCGATCTCGAACTTCGTCGTGCGCAAGCCCGAGCCGACGGTCGGCATTCTCAACCGCATCGACGGCGCGCGCACCGTCGTGGTGCAGGCCAATGTCGCCGCCGTAGCGCAGGTCGCCGCCGTACAGGAGCAGGTGACCAAGGCGGTCTCGGACATGGATCTCGGCAGCGGCATACGCTGGAAGCTCGCCGGCTCCAACGAGGACAGCGCGGAAGCGAGCGCCTTCCTCAGCAAGGCCTTCGGCGCGGCGATCTTCCTGATCTTCCTGGTGCTGCTGGCG